>JANMHY010000504.1:0-11795 GCA_031375525.1 Burkholderiales bacterium | reverse complement strand
GGCCGCTGAGGGCCGCCAGCGGCAGCGCGACCAACGCGCGGCGCGCGAGCATCATGCGGCGCAGCGGGCCTTCACGAAGTCGACCACGCCGGCCACCGGCACCGTGGTGGCTGCGGCGTCACGCCGGCCTTGGTACTCGACCTGGCCTTCCTTCAAGCCGCGATCGGAGATGACCACGCGATGCGGCACGCCGATCAGCTCCCAGTCGGCGAACATCGCGCCGGGGCGCTCACCGCGATCGTCGAGCATGACGTCGATGCCGAGTTGGGTGAGTTGCTCGTGCAGCGCATCGGCTTGCTGCTTCACCGCTTCGCTGCGGTCATAGCCGATCGGGCAGATCACGACCATGAACGGCGCCAGCGCATCGGGCCAGATGATGCCGCGCTCGTCGTGGTTCTGTTCGATCGCCGCGCCGAGGATGCGCGTCACGCCGATGCCGTAGCAGCCCATGACCAACGGCTGCGGCTTGCCGGTCTCGTCGAGGAAGTTGGCGTTCATCGACGCGCTGTACTTGGTGCCGAGCAGGAAGACATGGCCGACTTCGATGCCGCGCTGAATGGAGAGCAGGCCTTTGCCGTCGGGCGACGGATCGCCTTCGACGACGTTTCTGAGGTCCGCAACCACGTCGGGCTCTGGCAGATCGCGGCCCCAGTTGACGCCGGTGATGTGGAAGTCGGCCTCGTTGGCGCCGCAGATGAAGTCGCTCATGTTGGCAACGGTGCGGTCGGCGACGACCTTCACAGGCTTCTTCGTGCTGATCGGGCCGAGGTAACCTGGCGGCGTGCCGAAGTGATCGACGATCTCGGGCACGGTGGCAAAGCGCCAGCCGTTCTTCAGGCCTTCGACCTTGCCGGTCTTGACTTCGTTCAGGCTGTGATCGCCGCGCACGAGCAGCAGCCACACCTGCACCTTGACGATGTCGCCGGCCTCGTTCTTCTCTTCGGTGGCGAGCACGAGCGACTTGATCGTGCGCGCGAGCGGCAGCTTCAGCAACGTGGCCACGTCTTCGCACGTCGCCTTGCCGGGCGTCGGCGTCTTCTTCATCGCCTCGGCCGGCGCAGCACGCGACGCCACCAGCGCCACGCCTTCGGCCAACTCGACATTGGCCGCGTAGTCGCTCGCCGGGCAGTAGGCGATCGCGTCTTCGCCGGTGGCGGCGATCACCTGGAACTCGTGCGACGCATCGCCGCCGATCGCCCCGGTGTCCGCGGCAACGGCGCGGTACATCAGGCCGAAGCGGTCGAAGATCGCGCCGTAGGCCTTGTACATCACGTCGTAGCTCTTCTGCGCCGTCGGCAGATCGCGATCGAACGAGTACGCGTCCTTCATCGTGAACTCGCGGCCGCGCATCAGGCCGAAGCGCGGCCGGCGCTCGTCGCGGAACTTCGTTTGAATGTGATAGAAATTTTTCGGCAGCTGCTTGTAGCTGCGCAGCTCCTGGCGCGCGATGTCGGTGATGACCTCTTCGCTCGTCGGCTGGATGATGAAGTCGCGGTCGTGGCGGTCCTTGAGGCGCAACAGCTCCGGGCCATAGGCCTGGAAGCGACCCGACTCCAGCCACAGCTCGGCCGGCTGCACCACCGGCATCAGCAGCTCGACCGCACCGGCACGATTCATTTCCTCACGGATGATCGCCTCGACCTTGCGGATCACGCGCAGGCCCATCGGCATGTAGCTGTAGATGCCCGCGCCGAGGCGCTTGATCATGCCGGCGCGCATCATCAGCCGATGGCTCATGACCTCGGCATCGGCCGGCGCTTCTTTGAGGGTGGAGATGAAGAACTGCGAGGCTTTCATGGTCGTGGTGCGGAGCGGGCGTCTTGCAGCACGTTGCACAACAAAGCCCCTGATGCGGGAAACCGAGTGATCGCGCGCTACACCGGGCCGGTGCAAAATGAAATCAGTTCAAAAATCGAGGTCTGATTATGCTCGACCGTGACGGCTTCAGGCCGAACGTCGGCATCGTCCTGCTCAACGCGCGCAATCAGGTGTTCTGGGGCAAGCGGCTGCGCACCCACTCGTGGCAGTTCCCGCAGGGCGGCATCAATCATGGCGAATCGCCCGAGCAGGCGATGTTGCGCGAGCTGCACGAAGAGGTGGGCTTGCTGCCCGAGCACGTGCAGATCGTGGCGCGCACGCGCGACTGGCTGCGCTACGAGGTGCCCGACCACTACATTCGGCGCGACGCGCGCGGCCACTACAAGGGCCAGAAGCAGATCTGGTTCTTGTTGAAGCTGCTCGGCCGCGACAGCGACCTGAACCTGCGCGCCACCGACCACCCGGAGTTCGACGCCTGGCGCTGGAACGACTACTGGGTGCCGCTCGAAGTGGTGATCGAATTCAAGCGCGGCGTTTATGAGCGCGCGTTGACCGAGCTGTCACGCTTTCTGCCGCGCGCAGCCACGCATCACAACCGCTATTTGCGATCGGGCATGCGTGGTGTCTTGCGCGACGATGCGCTGCCGCCGGACAGCATGCATGGCAGCCTGCCGGATGCTGTTGATCCCTGATTGCTAAGCGAGCACGAGATTGTCGCGATGGATCAACTCGGATTCAGCTGAGTAACCCAGGATGACCTCAATCTGCGCCGAGGGTTTGCGCGCGATCCGCCGCGTCTCGGCGGCCGAGTAGTTGGCGAGTCCCCGAGCGACTTCCTGGCCTTCGGGCGATCTCACGGCGATCACGTCGCCTCGGGCAAACTCGCCCTCGACGGCGACCACACCGATCGGCAGCAGGCTCTTGCCCTCGGCGCGCAGCTTGCCCACCGCACCTGCATCGACCGTGACCGCGCCACGCAACTGCAGGTGATCGGCCATCCATTGCTTGCGCGCCGCGAGTTTCGCTGTCGTTGCCACCAATGCCGTGCCGATCGACTCGCCTGCAGCCAGCCGCAACAGCACGTCGCGCTCACGGCCCCACGCAATCACCGTGCTCGCGCCACTGCTGGCCGCGCGCTTGGCTGCCAACACCTTGGTCAACATGCCGCCGCGGCCGATGGCCGAACCGGCGCCGCCGGCCATGCGCTCCAACGCTTCGTCGCCAGCACGGGCCACGTCGACGAAACGCGCCTTCGCATCCTTGCGCGGATCGGCTGAGTACAAGCCGCGCTGATCGGTGAGGATGACCAGTGTATCGGCTTCGATCAGGTTGGCCACCAGCGCACCCAATGTGTCGTTGTCGCCGAACTTGATCTCATCGTTGACGACGGTGTCGTTCTCATTGATGACCGGCAGCACCTTCATCGCCAGCAGCGCGAGCAACGTCGAGCGCGCGTTGAGGTAGCGCTCGCGGTCGGCCAGGTCGGCGTGCGTCAGCAGCACTTGCGCGCTGATGATGCCGTGCTGCGACAACTGGCTTTCGTACATCTGCACCAGGCCCATCTGGCCCACTGCAGCGGCGGCCTGCAGCTCAGGCAGCTCGCGTGGACGGATCGCCCAGCCCAGGCGCTTCATGCCCTCGGCGACAGCGCCGCTCGACACCATCACCATCTCGCGGCCCTCGCTGGCCAGCGCGGCAAGTTGGCGGCACCAGTCGCCGATCGCCGCGGCGTCGAGGCCACGGCCTTCGTTCGTGACGAGGCTGGAACCGACCTTGACGACGATGCGCCGTGCGTCGCGCAGCACTGCAGCTTCAGGCATTGCGATGCTCCGCGCTGTCGTCCTCGAAACGTTCGTCCGGCAACTCGACTTCACGCGGCCGCGTCGCCGCGACATGCTCGTAGATGGCGTGAATCAAGGGCTCGAGCCCTGTACGCGCCAGCGCCGAGATCTCGAACACCGGGCCTTTCCAGCGAAAACGTTTGACGAAGTCCTTGACTCTCGCAGCGCGCTCATCGGCTGCAACCATGTCGATCTTGTTGAGCACCAGCCAGCGCGGCTTCTCGGCCAGTGCGGCGTCGTACTTTTTCAGCTCGGCGACGATGGCTCGCGCCTGCGCCACCGGATCGACACTCTCATCGAACGGCGCGATGTCGACCATGTGCAGCAGCAACCGCGTGCGCTGCAGGTGGCGCAGGAACTGGTGCCCGAGGCCCGCGCCTTCAGCGGCGCCTTCGATCAAGCCCGGCACATCGGCGACGACAAAACTCTTCTCCGGCGCCACGCGCACGACGCCCAGGTTCGGATGCAGCGTCGTGAACGGATAGTCGGCAATCTTCGGCCGCGCGTTCGAGATCGACGCGATCAGCGTGCTCTTGCCGGCATTGGGCATGCCGAGCAAACCGACGTCCGCGAGCACGCGCAACTCGAGTTTGAGCTTCTTGGCCTCGCCGGGCCAGCCGGGCGTCTTCTGCTTCGGCGAGCGGTTGGTGCTGGTCTTGAAATGCAGGTTGCCGAAGCCGCCGTCGCCACCCTTGCAGACCAGCACCTTCTCGCCCGGATTCAACAACTCGGCGATGACGTCGCCGGTCTCGAAGTCCTTCAGGATCGTGCCCACCGGCATGCGCAGCACGATGTCGTCGGACGCCGCACCGAACTGGTCCGAGCCGCGGCCGGCCTCGCCGTTCTTGGCCTCGTGGCGGCGCGCGTAGCGGTAGTCGATCAGCGTGTTCAGGTTGACGTCGCCGACGGCGTAGATGCTGCCGCCGCGACCGCCGTTGCCGCCGTTGGGGCCGCCTAGCGGGATGAACTTCTCGCGCCGGAAGCTCACGCAGCCGGCGCCGCCGTTTCCGGCGGCAACGTCGATGGTGGCTTCGTCAACGAACTTCATGGTGTTGAGATGGTAGGGGCATCAGAAACGAAAAGGCCCCGACGGAGCGGGGCCTTGCAGCGAGCAAGTGCAGCCTCAGGCCGGCAGGATGCTCACGGTCTGGTTGTTGCGTTCGCCCTTGATGGCGAACTTGACGTGGCCATCGATCAGCGCGAACAGCGTGTGGTCGCGGCCCATGCCGACGTTGGTGCCGGCGTGAACCTTGGTGCCGCGCTGGCGCACGATGATCGAGCCGGCAGTGACCCTCTCTCCGCCGTAGGCCTTGACGCCCAGCATCTTGGGTTGTGAATCGCGGCCGTTTCGGGTCGAGCCGCCGCCCTTTTTCTGTGCCATGTCAGCTGCCCCTTATTTCTTTACGCCACCGACGAGTTCGTCAGTGAGCTTCTTGAACTCGTCCAGCTTGCCGTCGCGCAGCAGCGCGGCCTGTTGCGGCCACGTGTCGGTGCTGGCCAGGCTGAAGCGGCCGCCGGACGCTTTGAGCATCGCCGCAAGGGCTTCCGGCTTGGCGTCAGCCAGCTGGGCAAACGTGCGGATGCGGTTATCGGCGAGCACCTGGGCGATCTTCGGGCCGATGCCTTCGATCAGTTCGATGTCGTCCTTGCCGCCTTTTTGCGGCGCCAGCATCAGCGGCGCGGCGGTGTCGGCCTTGACCGAAGCGCCCGAACCGTCGAGGATTTCTCCGACGAAGATTTCGGTGAAGCCTTGGCGGTGGCCCTGCGACTTCTTGTAGTGCTTGCGACGGCGCATCTTGAAGATGCGGACCTTGTCGTGCTTGCCGTGCGCCAGGACGGTGGCGTTGACGGCAGCGCCAGCCACCAGGGGAGACCCGACCTTCAGGTCCGCGCCGTTGCCCACGGCGAGCACTTGATCGATCACGATGGCCTGGCCAACATTCGCAGCAATCTGTTCTAGCTTGATCTTTTGGCCGGGAGCAACTTTGTATTGCTTGCCTCCGGTTTTTATGACCGCGTACATGTGTGTGCCTCTCTTGCGTATTCAATGAGTTTCCGCGGAACGCACGAGCGTAACGAAGAACCCAAAAGTATAGCAGGGCCAACGCTCAGGGCGGTGCCTTCCTATAATGTCTCAACTTCAGACAAAGTGCCCTTCGTGACTCCCGCAGCAGCCGCCACACGGCCCCCACCCGCCACGGCCGGCGCCAGCACCGACCCGTTGGCAGGGCACATGGCCCAGGTCGATGCCGTGATCGCCGAGCGCCTGCGCTCCGACGTGGCATTGGTCAATCAGATCGGGCAGTACATCGTCAGCGCCGGCGGCAAGCGCATCCGCCCCCGCTTGGTGCTGCTGTTCGCCAATGCGCTGGGCTATGCCGGCGCGGAGCAGTTCACGCTGGCTGCGACCGTCGAGTTCATTCACACGGCTACCTTGTTGCACGACGATGTGGTCGATGAGTCGTCGCTGCGCCGCGGCCGGCAGACCGCGAATGCCGTCTTTGGCAATGCTGCCAGCGTCCTGGTCGGCGACTTTCTCTACTCGCGCGCCTTCCAGATGATGGTGTCGGTGAACAGCATGCGCGTGCTCGACGTGCTGGCCGATGCCACCAACGTCATCGCCGAAGGCGAAGTGCTGCAGTTGATGAACATGCACGACCCGGATCTGGCGGTGGACGAGTACTTGCGGGTGATTCGCTCGAAGACGGCCAAACTGTTCGAAGCCAGCGCGCGCCTGGGCGCGATCATCGCCGGCGCCGATGCCGCAGTGGAAGCGTCGTGCGCCAGCTACGGACGCTCGCTGGGCACGGCGTTTCAGTTGATTGACGACTTGCTGGACTACGACGGCGAGACGCATGAGCTGGGCAAGAATGTCGGCGACGACCTGCGTGAGGGCAAACCGACGCTGCCGCTGTTGGTGGCGATGTCGCAAGGCACCCATGAGGAGCGCGAGCTGATCCGCCATGCTATCGAGCAGGGCGAAGTGACACGGCTTCCCGAAGTGGTGGCGGCGGTGCGCCGTACCGGGGCGATCGACGCTGCCCGCGAGCTGGCTAGCGCAGAAGCGGAGGCGGCACGCCTGTGCGCGTTGGCCCTGCCACCGTCTCGCTACAAGGACGCTCTGCTACACTTGTGCGCTCGGGCCGTCGATCGCTCTTCGTGATTTCAGACAGCCCAATTCGGGGTGTAGCTTAGCCTGGTAGAGCGCTACGTTCGGGACGTAGAGGCCGGAGGTTCGAATCCTCTCACCCCGACCACACGTGATCAAGCAGTCCCGTTCGAGCCCCGCGCAGGACGCGTTTGGACGTGAACTGTTGCCGCCAAGGTGATGTCGTTGGTTTTCACAGCGATTTACAGTGCCAAGGTGATCGGCGATGATCGATTCGCTTTTTGCATGGTGAACTGAATCTGGTGGATACGCTGGCCGATGCCCCTTTCTCCTCGTTGTCCGGTGTGGCACGGGTGCTCGTGCACGCCGGAAAACTCAATGGCAAGACCGCTGAAGGCCTTGTCAAGACAGCCGCGGAGCGCAAAACCAGCTTTGTCTCGGCGCTGATTGCCGCTGGCTCGGTTTCGGCGGCCGACCTCGCGCACACGCTGTCGGGCGCTTTGGCCCTGCCGGTGCTCGATCTGTCGTCGGTGGAAGCCGAGCGGCTGCCGCGCAATGTCATCGACGCCAAGCTGGTCGCGCAGTACCAGATCGTCGTGCTGGGCAAGCGCGGCAACCGTTTGTTCATCGGCGGCGCGGACCCGACCGATCAGGAAGCGGTCGAGCGCATCAAGTTCGCCACACAGCTTTCGCCCGAGTGGGTGATCGTCGAGTACGACAAACTGGCCAAGCATCTGTCGAGCCTCGGCGGGTCGGCCAGCGACACGATCGAGTCGCTCGCCGACGGCGACTTCGATTTCGACATCACCGACGACACGACCGAGCAGGAGACTGCCGAGACGGTCGCCGAGGTCGAAGACGCGCCGGTGGTGCGCTTCCTGCAGAAGATGCTGATCGACGCGATCAATGCCCGCGCGTCGGACTTGCACTTCGAGCCCTTCGAGTACAACTACCGCGTGCGCTTCCGCATCGATGGCGAATTGCGCGAGATCACGCAGCCGCCGATCGCGATCAAGGACAAGCTGGCATCGCGCATCAAGATCATCAGCCGGCTCGATATTTCCGAGAAACGCGTGCCGCAAGACGGGCGCATGAAGTTGAAGTTCGGCAACCGCGCGATCGACTTCCGGGTGTCGACATTGCCGACGCTGTTCGGCGAAAAGATCGTCATTCGTATTCTCGACCCGTCGTCGGCCAAGCTCGGCATCGAAGCCCTGGGCTACGAGAAGATCGAGAAGGAACGCCTGATGCAGGCCATCGCACGCCCCTACGGCATGGTGCTTGTCACCGGGCCAACGGGCTCGGGCAAGACGGTCTCGCTCTACACCTGCCTGAACCTGCTGAACCAGCCGGGCGTGAACATCGCCACGGTCGAAGACCCTGCGGAAATCAACTTGCCGGGCGTCAACCAGGTCAACGTCAACGACAAGGCCGGCATGAACTTCGCAGTGGCCTTGCGCGCTTTCCTGCGCCAGGATCCGGACATCATCATGGTCGGCGAAATCCGCGACCTAGAGACCGCGGACATTGCGCTCAAGGCCGCGCAGACGGGCCATCTGGTGATGAGCACGCTGCACACCAACGACGCACCGACGACCCTGACGCGCCTGCTGAACATGGGCGTGGCGCCCTTCAACGTGGCCGCCAGCGTGTTGTTGATCACGGCGCAGCGTTTGGCGCGGCGTCTTTGCGAAGCGTGCAAGGCGCCGGCCGAGTACCCTCGTGATGCACTCAAGCGCGCCGGCTTCAACGACAACGAACTCGACGGCACCTGGAAAGCCTACAAGGCGGTCGGCTGTTCGGCCTGCAACAACGGCTACAAAGGCCGGGTGGGTCTGTACCAGGTCATGCCGATCAGCGACGAGATCCAGCGGCTGATCCTGGCCAACGGCACATCGATGGACATCGCGTCGCAGGCGGCCAAAGAGGGCGTGCGTGATTTGCGCCAGTCGGGCCTGCTCAAGGTCCGGTCGGGCGCGACGACGCTGGAAGAAATCATCAGCGTGACCAACGAATGACGGTCGCGCAAGTTCCGAATATCACCGTATCCACCCAATAGCTGGCCCCGGAGGGTTCATGGCCACAGCAGCAGCCGTTAGAGACGTCAAGGATTTCGTCTTCGAGTGGGAAGGCAAGGACAAGAACGGCAAGGTCGTTCGCGGCGAAGTGCGCTCCGGTGGCGAAGCCCAGGTCAGTGCCACCTTGCGCCGTCAGGGCGTCCTTGTCACCAAGGTCAAGAAGCGCCGCATGCGCGGCGGCTCGTCGATCAAGCAGAAGGACATTGCCATCTTCACGCGCCAATTGGCGACGATGATGAAGGCCGGCGTGCCATTGCTGCAGGCGTTCGACATTGTCGGCCGCGGCGCGACGAATCCGCGCCTGACCAAGCTGCTCAATGACATCCGTACCGACGTCGAAACAGGCACCAGCCTGTCAGTGGCGTTCCGCAAGCACCCGATGCAGTTCAATGCGCTCTACTGCAACCTGGTCGAAGCGGGCGAGCAAGGCGGCATCTTGGAGCAATTGCTCGAGCGTCTGGCAGTTTACGAAGAAAAGACGATGCAGTTGAAGCAGAAGATCAAATCTGCTTTGGTCTATCCAGTCGCCGTGATGGTCGTCGCCTTCGTCGTGCTGACCATCATCATGATCTTCGTGATCCCGACGTTCAAAGAGGTCTTCACCTCCTTCGGCGCCGAGTTACCGGCGCCGACGCTGGCCGTGATGTGGCTGTCGGAGCAGTTCGTCAAGTACTGGTGGCTGCTCTTCGGCGTGATGATTGGTGGCGGCTATTTCTTCGTACAGACATGGCGCCGTTCGGAAAAGATGCAGATGGCGATGGACCGTCTGTTCTTGCGCCTGCCGGTGTTCGGCGACCTGATCCGCAAGGCGGTGCTGGCGCGCTGGACGCGCACGTTGTCGACGATGTTCGGCGCCGGCGTGCCGTTGGTCGAAGCACTCGACTCCGTCGGCGGCGCGGCGGGCAACGCTGTCTATGCGCAGGCCACGGAGCAGATCCAGAAAGAAGTCTCCACCGGCACCGCGCTGACGATGGCCATGCAGAACACCGGCGTCTTCCCGACGATGGTGCTGCAGATGGCGTCGATCGGCGAAGAATCCGGCTCGCTCGACCACATGCTGGCCAAGGCTGCCGAGTTCTACGAGGAAGAGGTCGATGAAATGGTCAAGGGCCTGTCGAGCCTCATGGAGCCCTTCATCATCGTCATCCTGGGTGTGATGATCGGCGGCATCGTGGTCTCGATGTACCTGCCGATCTTCAAACTCGGCGCCGTGGTCTGACGGCGCGCCGATGGGCGCTTACCCTTTCGACCTGCAACTGCTGTTGTCGCCGCCGGTGCTGGCCCTGTTGGGCCTGTGCATCGGCAGCTTCCTGAACGTCGTCATTCACCGCGTGCCACTGCTGATGGAGCGCCAGTGGTGGGCCGAGGTCGCGGGACACCTGCTGGACGGCGATGCATGGCGGCGCGTGTTCGCGCCCAAGGACGGCTCGGCAGAGCCCTCTGCGGAACACCAGCGCACCGCACAGGCGCTCGGTCAGTCGGTCGAGGCGCTGCCCGAGCTGTCCGTGGTGCGGCCGCGGTCGCGCTGCCCGTCGTGCGGCCATGTCCTGCGCTGGTACGAGAACATTCCCGTGCTGAGCTGGCTGATGCTCAAGGCGCACTGCTCGGCCTGCGGTATTCGCATCAGCGCGCGCTACCCATTGGTCGAGATCGCCATGGCGGCGCTGTTTGCGGGCATCACCTGGCGCTTCGGTGCACAGCCGGTGGTGCTGGCCTGGTGCGCGTTTGCTGCTTGCCTGGTGGCGCTGGCGATGATCGACTGGGACACCACGCTGCTGCCCGACTCGCTGACGCTGCCGCTGTTGTGGGGCGGTCTGGTTGCCGCGGCGCTGGGCTGGACGGTTCCGTTGGCTGCGGCGTTGTGGGGCGCGGTCGGCGGCTACTTGTCGCTGTGGAGCGTCTATCAGCTCTTCAAGCTCACCACCGGCAAGGAGGGCATGGGCCATGGCGACTTCAAGCTGCTGGCGGCGCTCGGCGCCTGGCTCGGCTGGCCGATGCTGGTGCCGATCATCCTCGCGGCCTCGGTCATCGGCGCGGTGGTCGGCATCGTCATGAAGTTCAGTGGCCAGTTGCGCGAGGGCCGCTACGTGCCGTTCGGGCCGTTCCTCGCCGGCGCCGGCTTGTCGGTGATGCTGATCGGCGCGCCGACGGTGCTGGAGTGGATCGGCTGGGCCTGAAGCACACTCGGGTTCCATGGGAATCGGGCCTTTGAAGATCGGACTCACGGGCGGCATCGGCAGCGGCAAGAGCACGGTTGCGGCCATGCTCGTGCCGCTCGGTGCGGCGCTGATCGACACCGACGCGATCTCGCGCGCGCTCACGGCTGCCGGCGGCGCTGCTTTGCCCGCGTTGCGGCGCGAGTTCGGCGATGCGATCTTCAACGCCGACGGCAGCCTCGACCGCGCCGCGATGCGCACTCGCGCCTTCGCCGACGCCACCGTGCGTCACCGCCTCGAAGCCGTGCTGCACCCGTTGATCGGCGCGGAAGCGCAACGCCAAGCCGATGCCGCGAACAGCGCAGCGCTCGTCTTCGACGTGCCGCTGCTCGCTGAGTCGACACACTGGCGGTCCCGCGTGCACCGCGTGCTCGTCGTCGACTGCCGCATCAAAACGCAGATCGAACGCGTCATGACAAGACCGGGCTGGACGCGCGAAGCCGCCGCCCACGCCATCACCGCGCAGGCCACGCGCGAAGCGCGACGCGCCATCGCCGACGCCGTGATCTTCAACGACGGCATCACTAGACCTGAGTTGCAAGCGCATACCGAAGCCCTCTGGCGCCTGTGGAACAATCATCGATCGATGATCTGAGTTGCGGCCCGCTCTTCGGGCCAACAACCGCGAGGCTCCTGTGGTCCGCTACGAATACCCGCTCAACGAAGGCATCCGCACGATGCTGCGGCTCGAACATTTGTTTGACCGCCTCGGCCAGCTGATCCCGCGCGACAC
>JANMHY010000499.1:0-3795 GCA_031375525.1 Burkholderiales bacterium | reverse complement strand
CGCGGGTGCGTGCCGGGGACGTGCTGTTCGTGCTGTCGCTCGATCGTGCAGCGGCCTCCGGCGGCACGCAGGACGCCGTGCAGCGCAGCTTGGTGGCGCGCGAGACCAGCCTGGACAAGGCGGCCGCGCAGCAACAGGCATTGCACGACAGCCAATTGACCGCGCTATCGCGCCGCGCGGCCGACATGCAGCGCGAGCAAGTGTCGCTCGACGCCGAGTTGGCGTTGGCCGCGCAGCGCATTCAACTGGCCGAAGACTCGCGGGCGCGTGTCGAGTCGCTGCGCAACGATAACTTCGTCTCGAATGCGCAAGTGCAGACCAAGACCGAAGAGCTGCTCGGTTTGCAGGCGCAGCGCCAGGCGCTCGAGCGCCAGCGCGGCGCCCATGCGCGCGAGAGGGCCACCTTGGAAGCGCAGCGGCGCGATCTGCCGCTGGACAACGCGAAGAAGCTCGGGGAGATAGAAAGAGAACGCGCCGAACTGGCGCAGCTCGGCGCCGAAAGCGAGTCGCGGCGCAGCCTCGTCGTGCGCGCGCCACAGGACGGCGTGGTCAGCGGCGTGATGGCGCAGCCGGGGCAGACGGTGACGCCCGGCGTGGCGCTGGCCAGCCTGGTGCCGAGCGATGCCAAGCTGCAGGCGCACCTGTACGCGCCGTCGAGCGCGGTGGGCTTCCTGCGCGCCGAGCAGCCGGTGCTGCTGCGCTACGACGCTTTCCCGTATCAGAAGTTCGGCTCGCAGTCGGGCCGCATCGAGCAGGTGTCGCTGGCGCCGCTGAGTGCGGCCGAGTTGCCGGGGCTGGCCGCGGCGGCGCGCGAGCCGATGTACCGCATCGCGGTGACGTTGGCGCGGCAGGACATGCCCACCGGCGCCGAGGTACGGCCTCTGGTGCCCGGCATGCAGCTCGAAGCCGACGTGCCGATCGAGCGCCGCCGCTTGTTCGAGTGGCTGTTCGCGCCGGTGATCGGCGTCGCTGGGCGGGTGTAGCGCTGTGCGCGCCGACGCCCTGCGCCTGTCGCCCTTCGGCTCGCGCCGCGTGCCGATGCTGCTGCAAACCGAGGCCGCGGAGTGTGCGCTGGCTTGTCTGGCGATGGTCGTCGGCGCGCATGGTCACCGCACCGATCTGGCGACGCTGCGCCAGCGCTTTTCGCTCTCGCTCAAGGGCGCGACGATGGCCGATCTGGTGCGCATGGCCGGCGAGCTGCACTTCAATCCGCGGGCGCTGCGCGTCGAGCCGCCGCAGTTGGAGCAACTGGCGCTGCCCTGTGTGCTGCATTGGGACTTGAACCACTTCGTCGTCCTGACCGAGGTCAAAAGCAACAGCGTCACGCTGCACGACCCGGCGCGCGGCGTGCGGCACATGAAGCTTGATGAGCTGTCGCAGCATTTCACCGGCGTCGCGCTCGAACTGACGCCGGCGGCGGACTTCGCGCCGAAGGTCGAGCGCCAGGCGGTGAAGTTGAAGCATTTGATCGGCCCGGTGCGCGGCTTGAAGCGCTCGGTGGCGCAGATCCTGCTGCTGGCGTTGGCCCTCGAAGCCTTCGTGCTCGGCAGCCCGTTCCTGCTGCAGTGGGTGGTGGACGACGTGGTGGTCAGCAATGACCGCGACCTGCTGCTGACGCTGGGCATCGGCTTCGGCCTGCTGGTGTTGTTGCAGGTGGTGGCTGCGGCGCTGCGCTCGTGGGCGGTGCTGCATCTGTCGGCGACGCTGAACTTGCAGTGGCTGGGCAATGTGTTCTCGCACCTGATGCGCCTGCCGGTGGCCTGGTTCGAGAAGCGGCATGCCGGCGATGTCTGGTCGCGCTTCGCGGCCGTGCAGACGATGCAGAAGACGCTGACGACGCACTTTGTCGAGGCGCTGCTCGACGGCCTGCTGGTGGTGGCGACGCTGGCGATGATGGCCTTCTACAGCCTGACGTTGACGGCGATCGTGCTGGCCGCGGTGGGCGCGTATGCCTTGCTGCGCTGGGTCTTTTTTGCCCCGCTGCGCCAGGCCACCGAAGAGACGCTGGTGCACGAGGCGCAACAGGCCAGCCACTTCCTCGAGTCGCTGCGCGCGGTGCAGTCGATCAAGCTGTTCAACCGCCAGGCCGATCGCCAGGCGCGCTTCATGAACCGCGTCGTCGATGCGATGAACGCGGGCATTGCCACGCGCAAACTGGAGCTGATGTTCTCGGTGCTGCACCGCCTGCTGTTTGGCCTGGAGCGGGTGGCGGTGGTCTGGGTCGGCGCGCTGCTGGTGATGGACCAGAAGTTCTCGGTCGGCATGCTGTTCGCGTTTGTCGCCTTCAAGGAGCAGTTTGCGCAGCGCATCAGCGCCTTGATCGACAAGAGCGTCGATTTGCGCATGCTGCGTTTGCAGGGCGAGCGGCTGGCCGACATCGTGCTCGCGGCGCCTGAAGACATGGGGTTGCAGCGGCTGGCGGAGCGCTCGCCCGAGGCCCGCATCGACGTGCGTGGCGTGACCTTTCGTTATGCCGACAACGAGGCCGATGTGCTGCAAGGCTTGAGTTTGAACATCGAGCCCGGTGAGTCGGTGGCGATCGTCGGGCCGTCGGGCGGTGGCAAGACCACGCTGCTGAAGCTGATGCTCGGCATCCATTCGCCGCAGAACGGCGAGGTGCGCGTGGGCGGCTTGCCGCTGGCGCAGCTTGGCCTGGCGCAATGGCGGGCGATGGTCGGCACGGTGATGCAGGACGATGTGCTGCTGACGGGCTCGGTGATCGACAACGTCAGCTTCTTCGACGCCTCGCCCGATGTCGAGTGGGTGATGGAGTGCGCGCGCCTGGCCGCGGTGCACGACGAGATCGAAGCGATGCCGATGGGCTACCACACGCTGATCGGCGACATGGGAGCGAGCCTGTCGGGCGGGCAGAAACAGCGTCTCTTGCTGGCGCGCGCGCTGTACAAACGGCCGCAGGTGTTGTTGCTCGACGAGGCGACGAGTGCGCTCGACGTGGAGCGCGAGCGCGTGGTCAATCAGAACATCCGCAAGTTGAACCTGACGCGCGTCATCGTTGCCCATCGGCCGGAGACGATCGCCAGCGCGTCGCGCGTCGTCGTGTTGAACGAGGGCCGGGTGACGCAGGACCTGCGCTCGGTGCCCGGGGCCGGACGCAGCGTCTGATCGCAGCGCCGGGGCGGGCGGCCTCAGAGCGCACTATCTTTCGCGGCCCGGGGCGGATAGCGAACACGGGCCGCCTAAAATTGAGGCACTTTCTGTCCCGATTGCTGCGGCTGTCGCAGCGGTCCTGCCCACGCCGTGCTGCACCCTCAAGAATTCGATGTCATCGTCGTCGGTGGCGGCCATGCCGGCACCGAGGCGGCGCTGGCCGCTGCGCGCATGGGCTGTAGGACGTTATTGCTCACTCACAATATCGAGACGCTGGGGCAGATGAGCTGCAACCCGAGCATCGGCGGCATCGGCAAGGGGCACTTGGTCAAGGAAGTCGATGCGCTCGGCGGGGCCATGGCGCTGGCCACCGACGAAGCCGGCATCCAGTTTCGCATCCTCAATTCGAGCAAGGGCCCGGCCGTGCGCGCAACGCGGGCTCAGGCCGATCGTGTGCTCTACAAGGCGGCAGTGCGACGCCGGCTCGAGAACCAGCCGAATCTCTGGCTGTTTCAGCAGGCGGTCGATGACCTGATGCTCGAAGGCGACCGTGTTGTCGGTGCCGTCACGCAAGTGGGCATACGCTTCCGTGGAAAGGCCGTCGTGCTCACGGCGGGGACCTTTCTGGATGGCCGGATTCACGTCGGCTTGCAGAACTACAGTGCCGGCCGGGCTGGCGATCCGCCG
>JANMHY010000488.1:0-3018 GCA_031375525.1 Burkholderiales bacterium | reverse complement strand
TCGAGCACCTGATCGCGCACTATGCCGTCACGCAATGCATGGCCACGGTGGATCAGCGCAACGAGCGTTCGTGGCGTCTGCTCGAACGGTTGGGCTTCGCACGCGTGGATGCGGCGCAGGCGGCCGAGATGAAAATACAAGCCAGCGACTGGCTCTACGTTCGCTAGCGCTTGAGCAGCTTGACCACGCCGCCGCGCGTCACTGACCAGAGCATCGGAGGGTCGTTGTCGGACACGGCACGTGCGATGGCGGGCCACGCGGCGATCACGATGTCGGCCGTCTCCGCTGCGGTCAGGTTGCCGGAGGTCAAGGCAAACACGTGCAGCCTGGCTTCGCGAACCGCGCGCAGCTCGTTCGGGCGATGGCGTATCCGTTGATCTCGCGTCAACACTGCCCAGCCTTGGCGTCCCACTTCGGCGAGCCATTCGGGGTCTGGCGTGTCATCGGCAAAGCGCTCGCGATGCGCTATGACGGGAATGCCGGCTTCGCGCAAGGCCTGGTCGAGCTTGTGGCTCCAGGCGTCCCGGTCGATGAAGAGCGTGGGCAGCGCCGGGTCAGGCCGCACGGCGACCGCGTTGCCGCTCGAAGCGAATCGCTTCTTCGATCTGGCGCGGGCTCACGCGGTAGTCGCTCGCCATTTCGTCGATCGAGTCGCCGGCATCAAAACGGTCAGCGATGACGTCGGTGCGGACAAACACGTCGACCAACGCTGGGCGGCCGAAGGAGCGCAGCGGGTCCACGACCACGGCACGTGGTTGTTCGGCGTGGCTGCCCGCGGGCGCGCTGTACGGGAATAGGCGCACAGCAACACCACGGCTGTTGTAGTCAACGCGGCTCAGCGCTTGTTCGAAGTCTTCGCGCAGGGCCTGCTGGCCTTGCTGCGACACGTTCAACAACGCTCCGGCGCTCTCGACAAACAGGTCAACGCCGTTGGTGCGAAACCGCGTGGACAACAGTGGCCGGTCCTCGGCCATGCGGTCGCGCATGTAGTCCACCGCCTGCCTGACCTGCGGCAGCTTGACGCGGTGGCGGCGCCGGATGACCCCCAGCAGATGCAATTCGCACAGGTTGGCAAACGACAGCAGCTTGTGCCGGACATCGGCTGGCTCGATGACACGCTTGAAGCGCTTGGGCTTGCCATCGGCATGTCGGTAGTCGTGCCCAAAGCTCCACGCCTGCACCGTGCCGAACGGCAGCGCCAGGATGTGCGCTGCCTCGCTCGCGCGGTAAGCGGGCGCGTCGTGCACAGCGGTGGAGTGGCGGTCGGTCGTCACGGTGAATCCGAAAATCGTCAGCGGCGATCGGAGTTTAGGCGCGGCTCCTCGACCGCGTTACCGAGCTAACGTGGGGGTGGTGACGCACTCGGCGCCGACGCCGCCGCCGGCTGCTCATGCTGCCGGTACACCGCCTGCGCCAGCGCCAGAAGGCGCTCCTTGCTCAGGTTGCCGACGAGCGCGCAGCCGATGCCCGGCTCGACCCAGTAGAACGTGCCGAGCTCGCCCTGCTTGACGTAGCGGAAGGTGGTCGGCGCATCGGCATCGGGCTTGCGCAGGTAGACCGTAACGCGCTCTTTGGTCTGCGGATTTTCGTACATCAGCTGTGCGCTCTTGCCGCCGGCGTCGGGCAGCAAGCGGCCGCCCATCAGCTCGAAGCCTTCGTCGCGCAGGTCGAACAGCTTCACCGGCAGCTCGGTGCGCCGCGTCAGCCAGCGCGACAGGTGTTCTTCCTGCGCGCGCACTTCCACCGGATGCCGCGGCTCGGGCGTGAAGACGCTGTGCGCGTAGGCCGCGCGCTGCACCCAGCCTGACGGTGTGCCGGCCTGAGCGGCCGTTACGCGCTGGCCTTGCACCTGCCACGTCAGCGCCGAGCCGATCACGCCGCCCGTGACCAGCAGCGCCGCGACCGCCGCCGCTTGCGCCCAACGCCCGCTCCAGCGCTTGCCGTTGGCCACGGTGTCGGCCAAGCGCTCGGGAATGTCTTCGCCGCGCACCGGGTCGAAGCGCGCGCGCAGCGCGTCGCGGTCGGTTGACCACAGGCGCACTTTGGCGGCGGCTTGTTCGTCGTGGCGCAAATGCGCTTCGATGCGCGCGCGCTCGTCGGCGCTGCCTTCGCCGTCCATCCAGGCGGAGAGGTCGGTGTCGGTGAAATCGGTGCGCTGGTTCATCAGATCACCCGCCTCAAATCCGGTTTGATGTGCGCCGCCGGCTGCACGCTGCCGTCGAGCCAGCCGCGCAGCAGCACGCGGGCGCGGCTGACGCGGCTCATCACCGTGCCCTCGGGCACCTGCAGCACCTCGGCCGCTTCGGCATAGCTCAGTTGTTCGACGATGACCAGCATCAGCGCGCTGCGCTGGTCGGGGACGAGGCGGGCCAGAGCCGCGCTCAAATCCATCTGCAAGCCGATGTCGGGCTCGTGGCGGCGCTCGCGGTCGAGCGTGTCGGCAACACGCTCGGGCGAGACGATGTCCAAGTGCTTGTCACGGCGCAGGCCGTCGAGGTAGGCGTTGTGGGCGATCGCCAGCAGCCAGAGCACGAGGTCGCGCTTCGGGTCGAACTGGCGCCAGTGGTTGAGCGCGCGCTCGAGCGCCGACTGCACCAGGTCGTCGGCGGTGGCGCCGTCGAAGACCAGCGAGCGCGCATAGCGGCGCAAGCGCGGGATGGCGACGAGCAGTTGCTCACGGAAGGCGGGTGGGGCACTCATGCGAAAGGGATTGAAGAGCTTACGCGCGGCGCGGCGCGATCATTCCGCCGGCACATCGACGAAGCGCCAGGTGTCGCGCATGAACGGATGGCGCCAGTAATTCTTCGTGCCCGGCTGCAGCAGATCGACGCGGATGCGGTGCGCATGCGCCTTGAACGGCATGTAGGCGACGAGCAGGTCCTTGGCCTGGCGCATCACCGCTTCGCGCTCGGCGCCGTCGGCCATGGCGAGCTGCTGCTCGAACAGGCGGTCGAAGGCCGGCAGGTTGAAGCGTGGGTCGTTGGCTTCGGCGGCGTTGGGGCCGTAGGCGATGCCGAG
>JANMHY010000484.1:0-5270 GCA_031375525.1 Burkholderiales bacterium | reverse complement strand
CGACGTCGCCATCACCGGCCCCGATGGCGTCGATCCCGCGGCGTCCCGAGGCCCGAACCCGCGGGGAGGTTTTCAGCTCGACGGCCGCATCGACACGCTGCAGAACCAGGCGCTGAGCGCGCTACGCAACCATGCGGGAATCACCATCGACCCGCCGGCGAGTTTTCTCGACGACCTGGCGAGCTTCCAGAGCACGCAGTTCTCTTCTCGGCGCGTGAAGGTTCTGTCCGACGCCATCACCGCGGGCACGAGCCCGCTGCCCGATCCCGACCCCGTGCTGAACGATCTGGAGACGGCCGGCAAGTCTGTCTTCAACCGGTCCTGCGCCCAGTGCCACGGCAACCAGGCCGGGCATCCGAGCGGCAGCACGCCGATCGCGCAGGGCACGCCGGGCACGCCAACCGCCCTCATCCGCTACCACACCATCCAGAGCGCGTGTCCGCGGCCGGTCGATACGGTCAGTCCGCCGCGTTTCGTGTTCAAGGCGTGCAGCGCGAGCCAGATGGAGAACGTGCGGACCTACGAGATCACCAACAGCGGGGTTGCGCCAAGCGGCACCCCTTGCGGCGGCGCGGCTCCCCAGCCGGCCTGCGTCACCCGAGTCACGACCTCGGATCCGGGCCGCATGCTGCTCACGGGGTACCCGGTCCCTGGTGGCCCCGGCGACATCGAGCACTTTGACAACCCGAGCCTGCGCGGGATCAGCCGCACCGCGCCGTACTTCCACAACAACACCGCCGCGACACTCGAAGAGGTGCTCGAACACTACACGGCGTTCTTCAAGCGCGTCGCCATTCAGGCACCGGCAGCGCCCCTCCTGACCACGCAGCCGGGCGTGGTTCCGCCGGTGCAGGACCGTCCGTTCACCGACGCCGAGGTTCCGGCGCTCCTGGCCTACCTTCGCAAACTCTGATCGACGACCAGCCGGTGGCGCGCTGCTGCTGCCCGCATGCCAACTTCACGCCGGACCGGAAGCTGTTCTTGAAGGTGTGAGGGCCGCGCTGGCCCTCACGCCGTCGCTCTCGCTCACTCCGGCTTGAAGCCCGCGTCCTTCAGCAATTCGGCGCCTTCTTTGACATCGTTGGCGATATAGGCCTTGAACTGCGCCGCGGTCTCTGTCACCGGCTCGATGCCGAGCGCCGTCAGCGCGCCGGACCTGGCGAGTTCGCTGGTTGCGGTGTTGATGGCCGCGTTGAGCGCAGCGATGCGCTCGGCCGGCGTGTCCTTGGGCGCCCAGACGCCGTACCAAGACTCGTAGGCAAACGTCGGCAGCCCGCTCTCCTTGAACGTCGGCACGTCGGGCATCAGGCCGCTGCGCTTGGCCGACGTGATCGCGATCGGCTTGACCTTGCCCGACTTGGCCATCTGCAGCAGCGAGATCATCGAGTCGAGCATCAGGTCGGTGTGGCCGCCGGCCACGTCCATCAGCGCCGGTTGCGTGCCCTTGTATGGCACCAGCGACAGCTTCAACTGCGCCTGCCTGGCCATCAGCAGCGTCGCCAGGTGGCTCGGCGCGCCGGCGGCCGGGATGCCGGCGGTCCACTTGTCGGGCTCCTTCTTCACCGCGGCGATCACGTCGGCGAGCTTGGCCTGCGGCTTGGCCGGCGCCACCACCAACATCAGCGGCGCGCTGCCGGTGCGTGCCACCGGAGCGAAGTCGGTCTGCGGGTCATACGGCGGCGCGCTCAGCACCTGCCTGGCCAGCACATGCGTCGCCGCCGAGAACAGCAGCGTGTGGCCGTCGGCCGGCGCGGTCTGCACCGCCTTGCCGCCGATGGTGCCGCTGCCGCCGGCCTTGTTCTCGACGATCACGGTCACGCCGAGCTGCTTCTGCAATTGCGTGCCGAGCAGGCGCGCGGCGGCATCGACGCCGCCGCCGGCGGCGAAGGGCACGATGATCTTCAGCGGCTTGTCGCGCTCGGGGAATGTCGCAGCCGTCTGCGACAGGGCCGGCAGCGCCGCGCTCATCGCAGCGGCTGCCAGCAGTTTGATCAGACGCATGTTGTTGTCTCCTCGGAGTCCGCTTCAGTTGACCTTGCCGAGACGGGCCGAACGCATCGCATCGGCGATTTCCTTTTCGGCGCCGTCGGCCAGCGGCAGCAGCGGCGAGCGCACCGTCGCGTGGTCGAGGATGCCGCGCGCCACCAGCGCCCACTTCAGCGCCACCGAGCCTTCCATGTGCGAGCCGCGGTGATAGACGTTGGCGGTGACCGGCAGCAGGCGGTCGTGAATCTCGCGCGCCTTCTTGTAGTCCTTGGCCTTGCCGGCTGCGAGCAACTCGACCAACGGCTCGGGCGCGATGCAGCCGTAACCCACCAGCGCGCCGTCGACGTCGAACATCGTGTGCAGCAGGTACTCGTCGTGGCAGGTCATGATCTGCAGGTCCGGGCGCTCCTTGCGGATGACGGGGATCTCGCGGTCCCAGCGCTTCATGTTGCGCACGCCGTTCTTCATCGCAAACACGCCGGGCTGCGCGGCGATGTCGAGCTGCGTCTGCAGGTCGTAGGTGGCCTTGGTCGCGTCCGGGTACTGGAACAGGATCAGCGGCAGGCCACTGGCTTCGTAGATCGCCTTGTAGCGGTCCTGCGCCGCGCCCTTCTGGTAGCCGAAGCGCAGCCAGCCGTGCGACGGATAGACCAGCCCTGCCGACGCGCCGGCCTTCATCGCGCGCTTGGCCTCTTCGGCAGCGACTTGCGTGCCTTCGAGCGTGATGCCGGCAATGATCGGCAGCTTGCCGCTGACCGACTCCTTGAAGGCCTCGATGACTTTGAGTTGCTCGTCGCGCTCGAGGAACGTGCCTTCACCGGCATGGCCGAGCACCGTCAGGCTCTTCACGCCGGGCACGCTGCCGAGCCACTTGCCCAGGCGCTGGATGGCGGGGTAATCGACAGCGCCGTCGCGGGTGAAGGGGGTGATGGGGGCGGGGTTGACGCCGCGCAGATCGAGGGTGGGCTTGCTCATGGTGGGTTCCTTTCAAAGGGGGTTGAGCGGGGTGGGTGAAGTCACTTTAGGCGCCAGCACCTTCTGCGGATAGATAGACTTCGCAGCATTCAGACTTGCCTGATTCGGCAACTCCGCCATGAACGTCGCCACGGTCAAGCTGTTCCTCGAAGTCGCCGAAGCCGGCAGCCTGAGCAAGATCGCCGCGCGGCGGCAGACGGTGCAGTCGCATGTCAGCCGCCAGATCACGGACTTCGAGCAGCAGTGCGGCGGGCGTCTGTTCCGCCGCACCGGCCGCGGCGTCGAACTGACCGACCTCGGCACCCGCGCGGCGACGCGCCTGCGCGCTTGGCTGCAGGAGACCGAGCTGCTCGCGGAGGAACTGCGCGCGGAGGCGAGGCAGCTCACGGGCGGCGTGCGGCTGGGCATCATCCCCTCGGCGGCGCACCCGTTGATGACGCGCCTGTTCGAGCGGCTGCAGCTCGAACACCCCGGCGTGCGGCTCGACATCGCCGAGGCGCAGGGCACCGAGCTCGACGCGATGCTCGACAGCGGCGTGGTCGATCTCGCGATCCTGTTCCGCTATCAGCGGCCCAGCGCTCGCGACGAGAAGGCGCTGTGCGTGGCCAGCACCTACCTCGTGTCGGCACCGGGCGATCCGCTGACGCGGCCACCCACCATCAACTTCTCGAAGCTGAAGGGCCTGCGCCTCGTGCTGCCGCGCCGACCGAGCCATTGGCGCAACGCTCTCGACGACACGGCACGCAGCCTCGGCTTCAAGCTCGAGCCTGTGGCCGAAGCCGATTCGTTGACGGTGCAGAAGGAACTGGTGACCTCCAGCAAGGGCCTGTACTCGGTGCTCGGCCCTTACTCGATCGCCGACGATCTGCGCCGGGGCCGGCTGCAAGCGAGCAAGCTGGTGCGGCCCGCTCTGAGCCGGCATGTGACGCTGGCGTTCCCCAAGCAGGGCAAGCTGTCGCCAGCGGGGCGCGTGGTGGCCGAGATGGTGCAGGCGCTCGTCAAGTCGTGGGGACAGCAGCTCACCGAGCCTTGACGGTCACGCGCGAAGGCGCAAAGGCGCTGTTGCCGAGCCAGCGCCACAGCCGCTTCGCTTCGCGCTCGCCGCCGTGGACCTGCACCCCGCCCGACGCCAGCGCCTGCTCGGGCGTGAGGTCGCCGCTCCAGACCTCGGTCAAGGCCCGCAGCGACGCCTCGACCACCAGCGTCAGCTCGCGTCCGGGATCGTCGCGGCACAGATCGACGACGCCGTCCTCCACCACCAGCCACCAGGCGCGCTCGCCCTCGCGCGCGTCGCGCAGCTGGAACTGAATCACCACCGGGTGCGGCGGGCATTCGTCGATGCGAACGAAACGCCGGATGTCCCACATCAGCAACCCGGCGTCGAGTTCATCGTCGCGCAATCGGCTGCCGATCCACTTCGAGCCCCAATGGCCGAGCGCCATCACGATCGGCCGCAGTTCCTCGCCGGCTTCGGTGAGGCCGTACTCCCAGACCTTGCCGACCGCCGTGCGCTGGATCACGCCCGCGGCTTCGAGCGTGTGCAGGCGTTGCGTGAGCAGGCTGGTGGACATGCGCGGCACGCCGCGGTGCAGGTCGTTGAAGCGGCGGCTGCCGCACAACAACTCGCGCACCACGAGCGGCGTCCAGCGCTCGCACAAGACTTCCGCCGCCCGGGCGACGGTGCAGAACTGGCCGTAGCTGCTGCTGTTGTCCATGCGCTGCTCCCGCGAGATCGATGCTTCAGATTCTGGACTGGTCAATGCGCGCGACGAAGCCCAAGCTGTGAGCGTTGGTCAACAGCGGCGAGGTGGTGACGCTGGTCAACGCGGCCGGTAAGGCGCTGACCTGGGTCTATGTCACGGACCCCGAGGGCAACGTGATCGAGCTGCAGTCGCGGCCTCGATGAAGGCGCCTCAGCCGAGCACGCTCTTGGCGTGGCAGAACAGGTTGTCCGGGTCGAAGCGACGCTTCAACGCTGCCAGCCTTTGCAGCATCGGCGCGCCGTAGGCTGCCTCGATGCGCTCGGCGCCATCGTCGGCGTTCAAGAAGTTGACGTAGGTGCCGCCTGTCGCGCAGGGTCGCGCGGCCTCGAAGCACTCGCGCGCCCAGCGCATGTTGGCCGCGTCGCCTTCAGCGCGCTCCCACGACGCGGTGATGTTGAGCACGTACGCAGCGTCGCGGTTGCCGGTGGGGCAATGGTCGGCGGGCAGCTCGTTCAACGCACCGCCGATCTGGAACATCAGGATCGCCGAGTGCGGCGACTGAAAGTGCCGCGCATGTTCGATGGCCACGTCGATCAGGCGCGCGTC
>JANMHY010000479.1:0-3101 GCA_031375525.1 Burkholderiales bacterium | reverse complement strand
CAGCAACTGGATCGCGATCCACAGCAGCAGCCCGGCGCCGACGAGCTTGAGGTAGGGCAGGCGCAGCAGCTCGACGGCGACGATCGTCAGCACGATGCGCATCACCACCGCGGCGCCGCTGCCCCAGGCGATCGCCTTCTTCTGCTGTTCCGCGGGCAGGCCACGCGCGGCCAGCGCGATCACCACCGCGTTGTCGCCCGACAGCACGATGTTGACGCCGATGATCTGCATCAGGGCGATCCAGAACTCGGGGCTGGAGACGTTCATGGCAGTTCTTTCGCGGCCGTTGAAGTCGCAGCAGTTTAGGGGCGCGAAGGGCCCCGCGCATCGTGGAACTACGCAGGCGCCGGTACGACAGGCGCTACAGCAGGCCCTTGAGCAGCTTGGCCATCTCGCTCGGGTTGCGCGTGATCGTGAAACCGCACTCTTCCATCACGGCCAGCTTGGCGTCGGCCGTGTCGGCGCCGCCGGAGATCAGCGCGCCGGCGTGGCCCATGCGCTTGCCCGCGGGCGCGGTGACGCCGGCGATGAAGCCGACGATCGGCTTTTTCATGTTCGCTTTGCACCAGCGCGCGGCGTCGGCCTCGTCGGGGCCGCCGATCTCGCCGATCATGATCACGGCGTCGGTGGCCGGGTCGTCGTTGAAGAGCTGCATCACGTCGATGTGCTTCAGGCCGTTGATCGGGTCGCCGCCGATGCCGACCGCGCTCGACTGGCCGAGGCCGATTTCGGTGAGCTGCGCCACCGCTTCGTAGGTCAGCGTGCCGGACCGGCTGACGACGCCGATGCGGCCCTTGCGGTGGATGTGGCCCGGCATGATGCCGATCTTGATTTCTTCGGGCGTGATCAGCCCCGGGCAGTTGGGGCCGAGCAGCAGCGTCTGCTTGCCGCCGGCCGCTTCCTTGGCCTTCATCTTGTTGCGCACTTCGAGCATGTCCTTGACCGGAATGCCTTCGGTGATGCAGATCGCGAGGTCCAGATCAGCTTCGACCGCTTCCCAGATCGCTGCCGCCGCGCCGGCGGGCGGCACGTAGATGACGCTGACGGTGGCGCCCGTGGCGGCCTTGGCGTCCTTGACCGTGGCGTGGATCGGGATGCCTTCGAAGTCTTCGCCGGCCTTCTTCGGGTTGACGCCGGCGACGAAGCAGGCCTTGCCGTTGGCGTAGTCGCGGCACATGCGGGTGTGGAACTGGCCCGTCTTGCCGGTGATGCCTTGCGTGATGACGCGCGTGTTCTTGTCGATGAGGATGCTCATGGCGGGCCTTTACTTGACGGCGGCAACGATCTTGGTGGCCGCTTCGGCCATCGTGTCGGCGCTGATGATCGGCAGGCCGGACTCCTTCAACATCTTCTTGCCCAGGTCTTCGTTCGTGCCCTTCATGCGCACGACCAGCGGCACGGACAAGTTGACCGCCTTGCAGGCGGCGATCACGCCTTCGGCGATGGTGTCGCACTTCATGATGCCGCCGAAGATGTTGACCAGGATGCCTTTGACGTTCTTGTTGGCGAGCATGATCTTGAAGGCTTCGGTGACCTTCTCGGCGGTGGCGCCGCCGCCGACGTCGAGAAAGTTCGCCGGCTCGCCGCCGAACAGCTTGATCGTGTCCATCGTCGCCATTGCCAGGCCGGCGCCGTTGACGAGGCAGCCGATGTTGCCGTCGAGGCTGATGTAGCTGAGGTCGAACTTGCTGGCTTCGACCTCGGCCGGGTCTTCTTCGTCGAGGTCGCGGTAGGCGACGATCTCGGGGTGGCGGTAGAGGGCGTTCGAGTCGAAGTTGAACTTGGCGTCGAGGGCCTTGATGCCGCCGTTGCCTTCCAGGATCAGCGGGTTGATCTCGGCCAGGCTGGCGTCGGTGCCCATGTAGCAGGCGTAGAGTTTCTTCAGCACATCGACGGCTTGTGCTTTGCTGGCGGCCGGCACGCCGATGCCATCGGCGAGTTGCCCGGCTTGCGCGTCGGTCAGGCCGGTGGCCGGATCGACGAAGACCTTGATGATCTTCTCGGGCGTTGCGTGCGCCACCTCCTCGATGTCCATGCCGCCTTCGCTGCTGGCCATCATCGCCACCTTCTGCGTCGCCCGGTCGGTCAGCGCAGCGACGTAGTACTCCTTCTTGATGTCCGCCCCTTCTTCGATCAGCAGGCGGCGCACTTTCTGGCCGACGGGGCCGGTCTGGTGCGTCTTCAACTGCATGCCGAGGATCTGGCCCGAGAGCGCTTCGACTTCGGCCATCGAGCGCGCGAGCTTGACGCCGCCGCCCTTGCCGCGGCCGCCGGCGTGGATCTGCGCCTTGACGACCCAGACGCTGCCGCCGAGTTTTTGCGCCGCCTCGTTGGCCTCTCGCACCGAAAAGGCAGGGTAGCCGCGCGGCACGGGCACGCCGAACTGGCGCAGGACTTCCTTGCCTTGGTATTCGTGGATCTTCATGGGGGATGCTGCGGGCCGGGAATGCGCCGCAGGTTCAGGCGGTTGGGGGGCGCAGTGAATTTAGCATGGTGCGCTGCACCAAGACTGATCCGCTCAGTCGTCGTCGGTGCCCTTGACGACGCGGCGGATCACGTCGCTCGCAAAGCCGCGGCCGGCCAGGAAGCGCATTTGCTTGGCGCGCACGGCCGCATCTGCCGCCGGCTCGGCGCCGAAGCGGCGCGCCCACAGGGCCTGGGCACGCGCGAACTCGCTGGCGCGAAGGCGCTCTGCGGTGTCGGCATCGAGCGTCGCGCCGTGCTGGCCCAGCTCGTGAGCGATGCGGCGCTGGCCGAAGCGCGCCGCGCGGGCGTGGACACGCGATTCGACGAAGCGCGCCTCGCTCAGGTAGCGGTGTTCGGTAAGCCAGTCGAGCAGCGTCTCGACTTCGGCGGCGCGGTCACTCGCACTCACGGCGGCCGCCGCTGCGTCGTCGCGCAGCCGCGCCGCGCGCATCAGCTTGCGCCGCAGTTCGATGCGGCTGTGCTCGCGCTGCGACAGCCATTGCAGCGCGCGGCCTTTGAGCGACAGCGGCGGCGGGGCCGCCATCTTGAGCCCCTCAGGCCTTCCCGCTGCCGGCCGCGGCCACGGCGATCAGCGGAATGCCCATCGACTCGCGCACCTTGTTCTCGATCTCGAC
>JANMHY010000454.1:0-2446 GCA_031375525.1 Burkholderiales bacterium | reverse complement strand
CCCTGCCGCCCTTGCCGAAGTCGTTATTGACGTAGATCAGCGCGACGGTCTTGGCCTTGAGGGTGTTGGCGACGTAGCGCGCGACCCTCGGCATCGCCGTGTCCTGCGTGAAGCTGGTGCGGAAGATGTACGGGTTACCTTGTTTGGTGATCGCCGCAGCCTCACCGCCGGTGAAGTTGGGCGTCTCGGCGCGCTTGGTCTCGGCCATGCTGACGAGGATCGAGCCCGAGAACACCGGGCCGAAAACCGCGAACACACCGTCGTCCACCGCCTTCGTGGCCAGGCCCTTGGCCACACCGGGGTTGCTCTGCGTGTCGGCGGTATTGGTTTCGATCTTGCGGCCGAGGATGCCGCCGGCGGCGTTGATCTCCTTGACCGCGAGTTCGACGCCGTTCTTGAAGTTGGTGCCCGAGGTGGCGCCGGCGCCGGAGAGTTCGACGATGTTGGCGATCTTGATCGCTTGCGCGGAGGCAGCGCTGCTCAGCAGGGCGAAGGCCGATATGGCGAGCAGCGAGTTGAAGCGGGATGGCATGAGGGGTGTCTCCTTATTTGGGATAGAGCAGTGAACGCACGGCGCCCAGGTCCGATTGCAGGGTTTGCGCGAGGGCATCGAAGCCGAAGAAGCGCAGGTATTCGGGCACCTGCTGCACCAGCATCTCGAAGCCGGCTTCGGCCTGAAGCCCGCGCTCGCGGCACAGGCGCAGCAGCGGCGTGGGCTGCTTGCTCATGATGATGTCCACCACCGCCGCGCCGGCATCCACGCGCGACGGGTCGAGGGGCAGCGGGTCGTCAGGCTTCAGGCCCTGCGAGGTGCAGTTGACGATGAGGTCGAATCCGGCCGGGTCGTTGCTCGTCGCGACGGTGGCTGCGCCCGTGATCGGACGCAAGCGCTCAACCAGTGCGTCGGCGCGATCACGCGTGCGGTTGAACACTGCGAGCTGCGCCGGCCCGCGCTGCGCAATCGCCGCGGCCACCGCGTGGCCGCCGCCACCGGCGCCGACGACCAGCACGCGCTTGCCCTCGACGTCGATGCCGAAGTGGTCGAGCCCCTTGACGAAGCCGATGCCGTCGAACAGCGCCGCTTCGAGTCGGCCATCCGGCATGCGCCGCACCGCGTTCACGGCGCCGGCAATCTGCGCCACCGGATCGCCCGGGTTCAACAGCGCCGCGAGCTGACCCTTGTGCGGCATCGTGGCCCAGAAGCCGCCGATATTCTCGGCCGCCATGCCGTGCTGCAGAAAGCCCGGCAAGGCCGCGGCCGGCAGCTTGAGCGGCACCAGCACAGCGTCGATGCCGTGCAGGCTGAAGAGGTGGTTGTAGACCTCGGGCGCGCGCACCTGCGCCACCGGGTCGCCCAGGATGAAGAAGACTCGTGTGGTGCCGGTGATGTTCATCGAGGTGAGTGTCACCGATCCTTGCGCGACGCAGCGATCCGCTGCATCGCCTCGGGCACGTCGTGGTTGCCGGCATGGGGCTGGTCCCAGAGCACGCGCATGCCGGTGCGCGCCAACCAGCCGGCGCGCACGGCGAGGTAGCCCAGCCTGATCAGCAGGTAGATCGGGGTGGTGGCGAAGAGGACGTTCAGCCGGCGTTGAGCTGCTGCTCGAGCTGGTGCAGCACCTGGTAGCAAGGCAGCACCTGTGCGACGCTGCTGTTCGGCTCGCGGCCTTCCTTGATCGCGGCGAAGAACTCGCGGTCTTGCAGCTCGATGCCGTTCATCGACACCGCGACCTTGCTGACGTCGATCTTCTCTTCCTTGCCGTTGAACAGGTCGTCGTAGCGCGCGATGTAGGTGCCCGTGTCGCCGATGTAGCGGAAGAAGGTGCCGAGCGGACCATCGTTGTTGAAGGAGAGCGAGAGCGTGCAGAGGGCGCCGTTGGCGGCCTTCAACTGGATGCTCATGTCCATCGCGATGCCCAGGGCCGGATGGATCGGGCCTTGCACCGCGTTGGCTTTGACGATCGGGCTGCAGGCCTGGTAGGCGAACAGATCGACCGTGTGCGCGGCGTGGTGCCACAGCAAATGGTCGGTCCAGCTGCGCGCCTGGCCGAGCGCGTTCATGTTGGTGCGGCGGAAGAAATAGGTTTGCACATCCATCTGCTGGATGTTGAATTCCTGGGCCGCGATCTTCTTGTGCACCCACTGGTGGCTCGGGTTGAAGCGGCGCGTGTGGCCGCACATCGCCACCTTGCCGGATTGCTTGGCGCGTGCGACGACTTGCTCGCCATCCTTCAACACATCGCACAGCGGGATCTCGACCTGCACATGCTTACCGGCTTCGAGGCAGGCCAGCGTCTGCTCCGCATGCATCTGCGTCGGCGTGCAGAGGATGACGGCATCGACCTCCTTCAACTTCAGGCTGTCGGCGAGATCGGTGGCGACATGTTTGATGCCGTACTTGTCGGCCACCTCCTGCGTCTTGGCCAAGTCGCGGCTGATCAGCGAG
>JANMHY010000447.1:0-1571 GCA_031375525.1 Burkholderiales bacterium | reverse complement strand
CCGCATCATGAACACGCGCACGCCCGTCATCTCCATCCACGGCCTCGACATGGCGCAGCGCCCCGAGGCCTGGCAGCCCACCGGCGCCGCAGCCGAGAAGTTCCACGTCGAGCGCGCGCCGCTGACCGAGCGCCTGGGCCTGACCACGCTCGGCATCAATGTCACGCGCGTCGCGCCGGGCAAGACGGCCTACCCGTTTCACAGCCACCGCTGCAACGACGAGCTGTTCTTCATCCTCTCGGGCCACGGCGAGTTGCGCCTGGGCGACGTGCGCCACCCGGT
Source organism: Burkholderiales bacterium (assembly GCA_031375525.1). Classification (GTDB taxonomy): domain Bacteria; phylum Pseudomonadota; class Gammaproteobacteria; order Burkholderiales; family Burkholderiaceae_C; genus CADEEN01. The sequence goes on along the minus strand of JANMHY010000447.1, from coordinate 1,289 downwards.
GAAGCCGGGTGACCTGATCGGCTGCCCGATCGGCGGGCCCGAGACCGCGCACCAGCTCATCAACACCGGCAGCGAGCCGCTGCATTACCTGTCGATGAGCTCGAACCTCGACCCGGACATCTGCGAGTACCCCGACTCGAAGAAGATCGGCGTCTGGGCCGGCGACTTCATGTACCTCACGCGCAGCAACACGCCGGTGGACTACTGGGACGGCGAGTAACGCGTTCACCGCATGCGCCGTGCCGACCGCCTCTTTCAGATCGTTCAGCTCGTGCGCGGGCGGCGGCTGTCCACCGGCGTGTGGCTCGCGCAACGTCTGGCCGTTTCGCTGCGCACGGTCTATCGCGACATCGCCGATCTACAGCAGCAAGGCGTGCCGATCGAAGGCGAAGCGGGGGTCGGCTACCGCATGCGCGCCGGATTCGACCTGCCGCCGCTGATGTTCACGCAGGACGAAGCCAAAGCACTGGTCGCTGCCGTGCGGCTGGCGCAGCCGCGCCTGGACCCGGGCCTGGCGGCCGGCGCCGAGAACGCGTTGGCCAAAGTGATTGCCGTGCTGCCGACGATCGTGCGCGCCGCCGCCGAGAGCCTGGCCGTGTATGCGCCTGATGCCGGCATCGACAAGGTGACGCGGCAACGTCTCGAAGTGCTGCGCGGCGCGGCCGATGCGCGGCGCAAACTGCGCATCGACTACCTCGACCTCACCGAGCGTCGCACGCGCCAGCGTGTGCTGCGGCCGCTCGGCTGCTTTTACTGGAGCGCGACGTGGACGCTGGCTGCGTGGTGCGAGCTGCGCGACGACTTCCGCAGCTTCCGCGTCGATCGCATCGAACGGCTCGATGTGCTCGATGAACGCTTTCGCGACGAAGCGGGCAAGACGCTGGCCGATCTGTTCCGGCGCGAGAGCGCGTCCAACACCTACAGGGAGACGACCGCGTGAACATGATGCTCGGCCTGCGCACCGCCATCTACCCCGCGCCCGACCTCGCGCGCGCCAAGGCCTGGTACGCGCAGGTGCTCGAACAAGCGCCCCACTTCGACGAGCCCTTCTACGTCGGCTTCGAAGTCGGTGGCTTCGAGTTGGGTTTGCTGCCCAACGCCACGCCCGGTACGACCGGCCCGCAGCCGCTGTGGGGCGTGGCCGATGCGAACGCCGCTTACGCGCGCCTGCTCGCGCTCGGTGCCACAGCGTTGGAACCGGTGAACGATGTCGGCGGCGGCATCAAGGTCGCCGCGGTGACCGACCCGTTCGGCAACCGGCTCGGCCTCATCGAGAACCCGTCGTTCGA
>JANMHY010000445.1:0-10470 GCA_031375525.1 Burkholderiales bacterium | reverse complement strand
CGCCGCTGCCCAATCGCGCACCGTCGTCTGCGCGTACTCGCCGCGGGCGTTGATCTCGGGCTGGATGCCGTACACCGGATGCCCCGGCTCGAGCTTCAACGCCAGGTTGCGGTAGAGCAGCGTCTCGCCCATGCCGTCGTGAACGAAGAACAGCGGCGGCTTGCCCGAGGCCGGGCGCACCGGCACCAGCGTGGCGCTGCGGATCACCGGCGACGGAGCAGGCGCGGCGGCTGCCTCGCTGGTGGACGCCTCGACCGGGCCTTTGCCGACGTCTCCCGGGTTGATCAGCGCTGCCAGCGTTTCCACCGTCGGCGCTTCGAGCAAGGCCGTCAGCGGCAGCGACTTGCCGATCTTCTTCTTCAACTTGTTGATGACCTGCACGGCAAGCAGCGAGTGGCCGCCGAGGTCGAAGAAGTTGTCCGTGGCACTGACGCGCGCGTGGCCGAGCATCTCGGCCCACATCGCGGCGATCATTTTTTCGGTGGTGGTGGACGGTGCCTTGTAGCCGGCCATCGCTTCGGCCGATTCGGTTTGCGCCGCGACCACCGGCGCTGCGGTCTGGCGCAGCTTGGCCAGCAGCGCGATCAGGTCTTGCGGCGAGACGATGATCTGCGGCCCGGCGTTGGCGGCGAGCACACGCTCGATGACCTCGGCGCCTTCGGCCGACAGGATGCCGTCGCGCAGGCCGAGGGCGAGCACGTTGTTGGCGGTGGCGCGCGGTCGTGCCGGCGCCGGTGCCGCTGCCGCCGCGGGGTGCGTCAGCAGCGCCTTGTCGCGCACGCGCAGCATCGTGAAGTCTTCGACCTCGACGACGATCCGGCCGCTGGCGTCGCGGACCGTCACGTCGTAATGAGCCAGGTCGGGCGTGCCGTCGTCGTCGTCGTGCAGATCGGCTCGCCAGCGCACATGGCTCGTCAACTGCGGCGTCAGGGCGCCGTGGATGCGCACGCTGCCATAAAGCGCCGGCACGAAAAAGTCGCGCGACTCGTCATAGCCCGGAACCAGCGCCTGCGCGCCACCCGTGGCCATGTCCATCAGCGCCGGATGCAGCGGGAACTCGGCGAGGTCCGGCGCAAAGGCGGCCGGCAACTCGAGCGTCAGCAGCGCTTCGCCGTCGCCGAACTGGATGCGACGGATGTTGTTCCAGCGCGCGCCGAACAACAGGTGCTCGGGCGTCGTCGCGGCGTCTTGCGTGCGCTGCTGGCAGCGCAGCGTGATCGCGGCCACGCTCTCGGTGTCCTTGGTCACCGAGGCGACGCGCGCCACCTGGCCGCGCACATGCTCGGTCCAGGCATCGTTGACGAAGGCCTCGCCCGCCGTGCGGCCGACGACCGTGAACGACGCCGTCGGCGTGCCCAGCCCGCGCAGGTGCACGCGCAGATCACGCTCTTCGCCGGCACGAACGACGAACGGCGCCAGGAAGGTGACGTTGCGCAGCTCGATCGCGCCGCCATCGTGCTCGCCGCGCAACGCAAACGCATTGCGCACGATCTCGAGGTAGCCGGTGCCGGGAATCAGCGCTTCGCCGCCCTTGATCTGGTGCTCCTCGAGCAGCCAATGCGTCGCCCGCGACAGCCGCGTGGCGACGACACGCTCGTCGCGCGTGTCGACCAGCAACTGTTGCGCCAGCGGGTGGCCGATGTCGACGCCGTCTTCGCCTGACAGCGCATCGGGCGCCAGGCCGAGCTGGTTGGCGAGCTCGGCCGCCATGCCGACCTCTTGCCACTGGCTCCAATCGACCGCGATCGTGTGGCCTTCGCCGCGCGCGTAGCGCGCCTGCGCGGTGGCGTCGAGAAAAGCGTTGGCGGCGGCGTAGTCGATCTGGCCGGCGAGGCCGGCAAAGGCGCTGATCGACGAGAACAACATCAGGAAGTCGAGTGCCGGCGCATGCTTGTCATCGGCCAGCGCCGCTTCGAGCGCCAGCGTGCCTTGCACCTTGGGCGCCAGCACCGAAGCCGCGACCGAAGCGTCCTTCAACTGGATCACGCCATCGGCCAACACACCGGCGGTATGCAACACGCCGTGCAGCGCGCCGAAGCGGGCGCGGGCCTGCTTGACCGCGGTCTTCATCTGCGGCGCGTTGGTGACATCGGCTGCGATCACCAGCACCTCGGCGCCGAGCGCTTCGATCGCCATGACCTGCCGGATGCGCTGCACCAGCGACGGCGAGGCGCTGCCGTTGGCCAGGTGGTGCGGCCACTCGCTGCGCGCGGGCAGGCCTTGCCGGCCGACGAGCACGAGACGCGCCTGCACGGTCTTGGCCAGGTAGTCGGCGAGGGCCAGGCCGACGCCGCCCAGGCCGCCGGTGATCAGATAGACGCCCTGCATGCGCAAGCGCGACTGGCCGGGTGCGACCGCCGGCAGCGGCGCCTGCGCCTGCTCCTGCACCCAGCGCTCGCCGGCACGCCAGGCGATCACGTCGTGCGACGGTGTGCTGGCCAGCGCGGCGTCGAGATCGACCGCCAGGCCGTCGAGCAGCCGCCGCTCCAGCGCTGACGACGCAGCGGGTGCATCGACGTCGACGAGCAGGCAGCGCACGTTCGGGAACTCGCGCGGGATGACCTTGCAGGGGCCGAGCAACGTCGCCTTGGCGGGGTCGAGGTCGGTCTCGCCGGCGATGCGCTGCGCGCGTTGCGTGAGCACCATCAGCGCCATCGGATCGGCGAGGTCCTCGCGGCCGATGATCTGGGCGATCTGCAGCAGACGGTAGAAGCCGCGCTGCAATGTGGTCTCGACATCGGCCGGGCCGAGATTCCACAGGTGCACGATGCGCGACGGCGGCGGGTTGACGGCCAGCACCTGCTGGAACAGGCGCTCGATGTCGTCGGCGTTCTTCGCATCGACGGTGACGTTGCGCGCATCGACCTCGCGCCAGGCCTTGCCGGCCAGCGCGACGATGACTTCATCGCCGGCATCGCGCAGGCGTTGCGCGAGGCGATCCGCGAAACCCGAGCCGTCCGACAAAACCAGCGTGCGCCGCGGCGTCGTGCCGCTGTGCGCGATGACGGTCGGTGCAGCGACGCTGCGTTGCCACACCGGCTGGTAGAACCACTGCGAAAGATCCTTGCGCTTGTGCAGCGGCCGGTCTTCGGGCGCCAGCACGCCGGTGACGCCGGGCTCGACCCAGTGGCGTTGGTGGTCGAAGCGGTAGGTCGGCAGCTCGATGCGGTGGCGGCTTTCGCTAACGTCGCCCCGTTGGCGCAGGCGGCTCCAATCGACATCGGTGCCGACAGCCCACAAGCGGCCGAAGGCGCCGAGCATGAAGGCCTGATCGTGCACCGCTTCTTCAGGATGGCGCATCGATGTGATGATCGGCTGCGTCATCTTGCGCGCCGGGTGACTGCGCGCCAGGCTCGACAGCGTGCGGCCGGGGCCGACTTCGAGCAGCACGCGCGACTCGTCTGCGAGCAGCTCCTGCAGGCCGTCGGCAAAACGCACCGTGTGCCGCAGGTGGCGCACCCAGTAGTCGGGCGAGGTCGCTTCAGCAGCGGTGATCGGCTTGCCGGAGAAGTTGGAGATCAGTGGGATTGACGGCGCGCGCATCGTGATGCCGCGCAGAAAGGCGCCGAACTCGGCCAGGATCGGTTCCAGCATCGGCGAATGCGCGGCGACGTTGATGCGCACGCGCGCGGCGTCGATCTCCATCTCAGTCAGGCGCGCTTGCAATGTTTCGATCGCAGCCACCGGGCCCGAAGCGACGCACAGGCGCGGGCCGTTGATGACGCCGATCGACAGCTCGGCCGGCAACAGCGGCAGCAGCTCGGCTTCGGGCAGCGGCACGCTCAGCATCGCGCCTTCGGGCAGCGTTTCGAACAAGCGGCCGCGCAACTCGACGAGCGTCAGTGCATCGACGAGGCTGAACACGCCGGCCAAGTGCGCGGCCGTGTACTCGCCCATGCTGTGGCCGATCATCGCGTTGGGCTCCACGCCCCACGATTGCCACAACTTGGCTTGCGCGTACTGCGTCGTCAGCAACGCGGGCAGCGCCAGTGACGGGCGCTGCAATTGCTCGCTGGCAACGTCTTCCTGACCCGCAGCCGGGAACAGCAGCGGCTTCAGGTCGAGCTTCAAGCGCGACTGAAGAATATTCAGGCATTCATCGACCGCACGCCGGTACACCGGCTCGCTGTCGTACAGGCCACGGCCCATGTTCGGATGCTGCGCGCCGCCGCCAGCGAACATGAAGGCCACGCTGCGCGGCACGTCAGCCGCGGTTTCGGTGATCACGCGCTCGGCATCGGTCAATGCCTTGGCGGCGTCGCTGCTGCTGTCGGCAATCACGACGCGACGCAACTGCATCGCTTGGCGGCCGGCTTGCAGCGTGTAGGCGGCATCGGCGAAGTTGACTTCAGGCTGCGCCTTGAAGAACGCCGCCAGCGTTTGGCTGCCCGCATCGAGCGACTTCATCGAGCGCGCCGATTGCACGAGCACTTGCAAGCGCCGCGTCGGCGCGCTCGAAGCGCCGCGCTGCGGCGCCTGCTCGACGACGATGTGCGCGTTGGTGCCGCCGACGCCGAGCGATGACACGCCGGCGCGGCGCGGCACGCCCTGCGGCGGGTTCCAGGCGATGCGTTCGGCGTTCAAGTAGAAGGGTGTGCGCTCGAAGTCGCACGCTGGGTTGCCCGACTTGAAGTGCAGCAGCGGCGGAATCTCGCCGGCCTGCATTGCCTTGGCCACGGCGATGAAACTCGCCACGCCGGCAGCGGTGTCGGTGTGGCCGATGTTGGTCTTGACGGAACCGAGTGCGCACCATCCAGTTCTAAGTTCGCCTGTCTTTTCAGTGCCTTGACGGTACGCCTGCGTCAGCGCGGCGACTTCGATCGGGTCGCCGACCGGCGTGCCGGTGCCATGCGCAGAGACATACGTGATCGTCTCCGGCGAAACATTCGCAATCGCCATCGCCTCGGCAATCGCCTGCGCCTGGCCATCGACGCTGGGCGCCATGTAGCCGACTTTTTGCGAGCCGTCGTTGTTGACGGCCGAGCCTTTGATGACGGCGTGGATGTGGTCGCCGTCGGCGATCGCATCGGCCAGGCGCCGCAGCACGACGACGCCAGCGCCGCTGCCGAACACCGTGCCCTTCGATGCCGCATCGAAGGCGCGGCAATGGCCGTCGGGCGAGAGGATTTCGTTTTCGCGGTACAGATAACCGTGGCGGTGCGGCAGCTCGATCGTCACGCCACCGGCGAGCGCCATGTCGCACTCGCCGTTGAGCAGGCTTTGCACGCCCATGTGGATGGCGACGAGCGATGTCGAGCAGGCGGTCTGCACGTTGACGCTGGGGCCGCGCAGGTTGAGCAGGTACGACACGCGCGTCGTCAGAAAGTCTTTGTCGTTGCCGGTGTGGCGAACGAGGAAGAAGCCAACGCTGGCCATCAGCTTCGGATTGCTCATCAGGTTCAGCGGCATGTAGGCGTTGTGGCCCGAGCCGCCGAAGATGCCGATCGAGCCGCCGAACTTTTCAGGAACGTGACCCGCGTTTTCCAGCGCTTGCCACGCCACTTCGAGGAAGTGGCGGTGCTGCGGATCCATGATCGATGCTTCACGCGGCGAGAAGCCGAAGAACTTGGCGTCGAACTCCTCCATGTCGGGCAGCACCGCGCCGACCTTGACGTAGTTCGGATCGGCGAGTTCGGCCGGATTCACACCCGCAGCCGCCAACTCGGCTTCGCTGAAGGGGCGCAGCGACTCGACGCCGCTCCTCAGGTTGTTCCAGTACTCGTCGATCGAGCGCGCGCCGGCGAAGCGGCCGGCCATGCCGACGACGGCAATGTCGGTGTCGAGCGGCAGGGTGTTGTCGTTGTCTGAGCTCATCGGGTCGTCGGTTCAGCGGGTCGTTGTGGCCGGTGTGCCGCTGCGTTGTTGCTGCCGGCGCTGCATCGCCGCGCGCCGGCCCTGGGCGCGGTCGCTGCCTTGTTGCGCGCCGCCCTGGCTGCCTTCGGTCAGATAGGCGGCCAGGCTCTGGATGGTCGGAAAGCGAAAGATATCCGTGATCGACAAATCGCGCTGGAGTGCGTCTTTCAATCGGCGATGCGCTTGCACGGCGAGCAGTGAGTGGCCGCCGAGGTCGAAGAAGTTGTCGCGCGTGCCGACGGTGGCCAGCTTCAGCACGTCTTTCCACACATCGGCGATCTGCGATTCGAGGTCACTCGTCGGTGCGACGTACTCGGCTGTTGCCACAGGCGCCGCGGCATCGGGCGCGGGCAGGGCCTTGCGGTCGATCTTGCCGTTGGGCGTGTGCGGGAACTCATCGAGGACGACGAAGGCCGACGGCAGCATGAACTCGGGCAGGCGCGCGCGCAGCGATTCGCGCAGTGAGGCGCTGTCGATGTTGGCGCCGACGAGGTACGCCACCAGCCGCGCATCGCCCGGCTGGTCTTCGCGCGCCATCACCACGGCTTGCGCGACGCCCTGCTGCTCGGCGAGCGTGGCTTCGATCTCGCCGAGCTCGATGCGGTAGCCGCGCACCTTGACTTGATGGTCGAGGCGGCCGAGAAATTCGAGCACGCCATCGTCGCGCCAGCGCGCGAGGTCGCCCGTTCGGTACAAGCGGCCGCCGTGCTGGCTGACGGTGTTCGGCACGAAGCGCTCGGCGGTCAACTCCGGACGCTGGAAGTAGCCGCGCACAACGCCATCGCCGCCGATCGCCAGCTCACCGGGCACGCCCGGCGGCAGCGGCTGTAATCGCGAGTCGAGGATGTGAACCTGCTGATTCGCCAGCGGCTTGCCGAGCGGGATCACGCCCGAGGCCTCTTTGCCGACGGTATGCACGGCCGACCAGATCGTCGTCTCGGTCGGGCCGTACATGTTCATCACCTTGCCTTGCACCAGGCTGGCCAGCTCGCGTGCCAGCGTCGGCGGGAAGGCTTCGCCGCCGACCATCATGCAGTGCAGTTTCGACAAGCCCGCGCGCGCGGCGTCGTCGGCAGCGAGCATGCGCGCCATCGACGGCGTGCATTGCAGGTGCGTGACGCGGTGGCGCTGCATCAGGTCGGCAAGCGACGCGTCGCCGACCGCGGCGGCCGGCATCGACTGCTCGCGCAGCGCGTTCAGGTGCGGCAGGTGCGCAAGTACCGTGTCCGAGGCGATGCCGAAGTCGATCAGACACGCCACGTCATCGACGCCGACCGCCTTGATGCGGTCGATCATCGGCAGGCACGACTGCGGCGTGCCGAACAGGCCGCTGTCTTCGAAGTAGCGATCGAACGAATGTTCGAGCAGTGCGTCCATCTCGTCGGGCTTCAGGCTTTGCAGATCGATGCTGCCCTGGTCCTTGGTGTCCATGCCCTCGCGGCGCTTGAACGCCGGGAAGCTCCACGCGTACTGCTTGACGAGGTGCAGCGAGGTCTTAAGGTACGCGATCAGCGGCTGTTTGACAGTGGCGCGCACGGCTTCCATGTCGGGGCCGACGAAGCTGTGCAGCATCAGCGAAACAAAACCTTCGCCGGCGTGGCCCGCGTCCTTGTAGGCCTTGCGGTAGGCGGCGATCTTCTCGGCGAGCTCTTCCACCGTCTGGCCGAGCAGGTGCGTCAGCACGTTGGCGCCGATGCGGCCGGCGTCGATGAAGGTCTGCGGGTTGCCGGCCGAGGTCACCCAGTACGGCAACTCCTTTTGCACCGGCCGCGGCAGCGTGCGCAGCTCGACCGGCTTGCCCAGCGGGCCGTCGAAGGCCACGCTCTCGCCGCGCCAGAGTTTGCGCACGACCTCGATGTTGCGCAGCATGACGGCCTTGTTGTCGGCAAAGTTGCCGGGCATCAACGCAAAGTCGTTGGGCTGCCAGCCAGAGGCAAACGAGATGCCGACGCGGCCGTTGGAAATGTTGTCCACCACCGACCACTCTTCGGCCACACGCGCCGGGTGGTGCAGCGGCAGCACGACGCTGCCGGCGCGGATGCCGACATGCTCCGTCACCGCAGCCACCGCAGCGCCAGCGACGGCCGGGTTCGGGTACAGGCCGCCGAAGGCGTGGAAGTGGCGCTCCGGCGTCCAGATGGCGGCAAAACCGTTTTTGTCAGCGTACTTCGCGCCTTCGAGCAGGAGTTTGTACTTGTCTTGCCCGCCCTCGTTCTCGTCGGCGGAGAAGTAGAAGAGGCTGAAATCGAGCTTGCGCGACGCATGCGCGCCGCGCGTGACGCCGCCGCCGGCGCCGAGCTTCTGGTCTTCACTGGCGACGACGACGGTGTAGCCGCGCGCCAAGGTCCAGCACAGTTCGAGCACCGAGATGTCGAACGACAGGCTCGTCACCGCGAGCCACGTGCCGGCGGAGTCGGTGTCGAGGTGCTGGTCCATGCCAGCGAAGAAGTTGACGACGTTGCGGTGCTCGACCATCACGCCCTTGGGCTTGCCGGTCGAGCCCGAGGTGTAGATGACGTAGGCCAGGTGCTCGGGCTTGGCGCCGCCGTCGATGCGAGCATCGCTGCTCTGGACTTGCAGTGCGTCTTCGATCAGCAGCAGCTTGGTGGCGGCCTTCGTGGCCGGCGCGTGCTCGCGGTCGGTGATCAGCACCGCGGCCTGTGCGTCTTCGAGCATGTAGGCGATGCGCTCGCGCGGGTACGCCGGGTCGAGCGGCACGTACGCGCCGCCGGCCTTGTGAATCGCCAACAGGCCGACGATCAGTTCGATGCCGCGCGGCAGGCACAGGCCGACCAGCGCATCCGGGCCCACGCCCATGGCGACGAGTTGCGCCGCGACGCGGTTGGCACGTTTGTCGAGTTCGGCGTAGCTGATCTCGATGCCATGCGCAACCAGGGCCGTGCGCTGTGGTGAGCGCGCGGCTTGGGCTTCGAACAAGTGGTGCACGCAGGCTTGCGGCTGGCCGTCTGCGCGCACGGCGTTCCATTCGTGCAGCACTCGCTGCTGCAACGTGGCATCCATCAGCGGCAGCTCGGCCAGCGCTCGCTCTGGCGCCGCAGCGGCGGCTTGCGACAGCGCGAACCATTGCTGCTGCAACTGCGCGACTTGCGTTGAATTGAGCTTGGCGGCGTCGAACAGCCAGCGCGAGCCAGCGCCATCGCGCGTCAATGCGATCGTGAGCTCGCTGCCAACTTCGGCGCGCGCGTCGTCGAGGCGATCAACCAACAGCAGCGCCACTGGCAGCACGCGCGGGTCACGGCGCGCTGCGCGAGCGCGCAGCTCGGGGCGACGCGCGACGAGGTCACGCAGGTAGCTGCCGCGCCGCTGCAGTTCTTGCAGTTGCGCTGCGCCGTGCGCGGCCAGCGCAGTCAGACCGCGCGTGAAGTCGATGCTTGCGCGACAAGGCACTTGCTTTGCCCACAGGCCAGCGCTGTCAGCCTCAACGCCAAAGCCGATGTCGAATTCGCCCTTGTCGGCGCAACGGGCCAGCCATGCCAACACGGACGCCACGCACTGCGAAGCGTTGAGTGCCGCTGGCGCCGCGGCGTCAGCATACGAGTAGCTCGAACCGGCTGCTGCGCTGCTGCGATCGATGACCGGCAGTTCGAGCGCGTCTTGCGTCTCCAGCAGCTTCTGCCAGAACGGCTCATGCGCAGCGGTCGCATGCAGGCGCTGCTGCATCGCCGCGCTGGCCGAGGGCAGTCGAGTGCCGGGTTGCAGGCCATGCGCTTGGGCCGCGGCGAACAGGTCGATCGCGCTGCCGCAGGTGCGCCGCAAGGCGGTCAGGCGCAGGTCGTGATCTGAAGTCGCAACGGTGATCGCCTTCGCATCGACCGCCGTCACCGTGCCGACCGGCTGCGTGCTGCGCTGCTCGCTGACCTCGGCGCCGGCGACGATCAGCACGCCCTGCGGCGTCAGCAGCTTGGCGCTGGCCACAGGGTTGGCATACGCGCCGAAGTCGAGTGCGCGCACCAGGCGCGCGATCTCGGCGGCAGGCTGCGCCCAGTCGAGCACCGCCAGTGGCCGGTCCTTGCGCTTGTACATCCGCTGCGGCGGGCAGGCCTGCGCGCGCGGCACCAGCGTGCCGTCCACCAAGCCGCGTGCGACCTGCTCGAAGCTCTCGATCGCGGCCTCGAAGCAGCGCGTGTTCAGCGTCAACGCGCTTTCGCCGTCGGCGAGATCGAAGCGGCGCTGGGCCAGGATGTCGCCGCGATCGACCTCGCACGTCATCAGATGCCAGGTGATGCCGTGTTGGGCCTCGCCGTTGAGCAGCGCCCACACAGGGGTGTTCAAGCCGGCGTACTCGGGCAGCGGGCCGTCGTGGAAGTTGATCGCGGCGCGGGCCGGCAGGGCAATGACTTCGGGCGCGAGCACGTCGAGGTTGGTGATGCTGAACAGATAGCCAAAGCCGCGCGGCGCTTCGGCTGACAACAACTGCGACGGCTCCGAGAGCAGTGCAAGCTTTTGCGACGCCGCCCAGCGCCGCACGGCTGCCGCGCGCGACACCACCGCGGCGATGCCGAAGCCCGCCGCCTGCAACGTTTGCGCGCATTCGATCAGCAGCGACTCGCCGCCGATCAGCACGACTTGTCTTTCGGGGGGCGCGGACATCGGGGT
>JANMHY010000415.1:0-4678 GCA_031375525.1 Burkholderiales bacterium | reverse complement strand
GCATCAGTGTGGTTTCGCGCGCGTCGCGATTACGCGCCTCGGCGGCACGCTGCGCCACGCCCCGCAATAGCGCCAGCGCCAGCCGGCCGGTCGGCCGGCCCGCTGCCGCGCGGCGGCCGAGCCAGCGCGCGAGCCGCGGCGCCTGCGTGGCGAACAGCTCGTCATCGAGGGCGACGATGGCCTCGCCACTGCCCGGGTCGCCCTGGCGCGCGCTGCGGCCAAAGAGCTGCCGGTCGATGCGGCGCGACTCGTGGTACTCGGTCAGGATCACGTGCAGGCCACCGCACGCGGCCATGCCGTCGCCGAGCACGATGTCGGTGCCGCGCCCGGCCATGTTGGTGGCCACGGTGACGCGCCCGGCCTGGCCAGCGGCGGCAATGATCCGGGCCTCGTCGCGGTCCTGCCGGGCGTTGAGCACGACATGCTCGATGCCGCGCGCGGCCAACAGCGCGGCCAGCGCCTCGGAGGCCATCACCGTGCGTGTGCCCACCAGCACCGGGCGCCGGGCCTGCACCGCGACCCGCTCCACCGCAGCCACGACCGCCTGCCACTTCGACGCACTGTCGCCGCAACACCGCGCCACGATGGTGCTGCGGCGCGACGGCCGGTGCAACGGCGCGCGCACCACCGCCAGGCCGTAGGTGCGGCCGATCTCCGCGGCCACCTCGGTGGCCGTGCCGCTCATGCCCGCCAGGTGCAGGTAGCGCCGGAACAGGCGCTGGTAGGTGATGCGCGCCAGCGTTTCGCGTGTGCCGGTGAGCGCCAGGCCCTCCTTGGCCTCGATGGCCTGGTGCAGACCGCGCTCCCAGGCACGGTCGGGCATGGCGCGGCCGGTGGCTTCATCGACGATCTGCACCTTGCCGTCGATGACCACGTAGTGCTGGTCGCGGCTGTACAGGTGCAGTGCGCACAGCGCCCGCTGCACCGACTCGTGGGCGTCGCGCTCGGAGGCGAACGGCGGGTCGTCGCGGCCCGCCGCCGCGCCCTCCCCAGCCGCGATCTCGCCGGCCGCGTCGAGCTGATCGACGATCGCGTCGCGGCCGGCATCGGTCAGGCGCACCCGCCGCTGGGCCGCTTCGAGCTCGAAGTGCAGACCCTCGGCCAACGCTGCGGCGATGCGCAGCGCCGCCTCGCTCGGCCCGCGCTGCATGCCGTCGTCGATCTGCCGCGACAGGATGAGCGGTGTGCGCGCCTCGTCGATGAACACGCTGTCGGCCTCATCGACGATGCCGAACACCAGCCCGCGCAAGACCACCGGCGCGGCGCCCTCGCGCCCGTCGCGCAAGCCATCGACTGCGAGGTGCAGCGGACTGGCGCGGTCGCCGAGCGCGGCACGGTCGCGCAGGTAATCGAAGGCCAGCTCCTTGTTGCTCGCGTAGGTGACATCGCCGGCGTACGCGGCGCGGCGCTGCGGCTTCGGCAGGCCGTGCACGACCGCGCTGACCGACAAGCCGAAAAAGCGGTACAGCGGCGCCATCGTCGCGGCATCGCGTTCGGCGAGATAGTCGTTGACCGTGATCACGTGGACCGGCAGACCGGCCAACGCCGCCGCCACGGCCGGCAGCGTCGCCGCGAAGGTCTTGCCCTCGCCGGTGGCCATCTCGACCAGCGAGCCCTCGAGCAGCCACCAACCGGCCATCAGCTGCGTCTCGTAGTGGCGTTGGCCGAGGACGCGGCTGGCCGCTTCGCGCACCAGCGCGAACACGCGCGCCACCGGCTTCGGCGCAAAGCCGTCGCGCCGCAGGACCGCGCGCAGCGCCAGCGCCTGGGCCCGCAGTTGCGCATCGTCGAGCGCGGCGATCTCGGCCGCCAGCGCGTCAACCCGCGCCACCAGCGCGCGCGCACGGCGCTGCCGCGTTCCCGCAGCGCGCAGGAGCGGCAGCACCGCGCCGTGCCACAGCGCGATCGCCAGCCGGTCATGCCAGGGCGGCTCGCGCTCGTCGCGCTCGACGTAGGGCCGGCCCGGCGCGAGCTCACCGGGGCGCAGGTGGAGCACCGCGGCGCTAGACATCGAAGTGGCTGAGAAACAACCGCCGCAGCGCGCGATACGTCTGCGTGGCCAGCGGCGCCGGTTCCATCTCGAAGCGCACGAACACACGCTGTCCGTAGGCGGCGGCGCGGCCGACCGGTTCGAGTGGTTCGACGTCGATCTCGAAGATGCGCGCCAGCGTCTTGCGGCCCTGCGGGTCGCGCGGATCGCCGGCCACCTTGCCGCCACCGCCGGCGACGAGCGCCCGGCTCGGCGCTTCATCGGTGCCGGCCGGCACCTGGCGCACGATGCGCCCGGGAATCACGCGGCCGATGTCGTCGGCCAGGCGCAGACCGACACGGCGCACCGACAGGCCGACACCGTCGGCCTCGGCCTGTTCGACAACGACGCGCACGATCGGCTCGACCGGCTCGAGCACGTAGCCGAGCACCTCGCCCTGGCGGTAGAAGCGCCCAGGCAGATCGTTCGGCCGCGCGACCGTGAAGACGCCGTCGGTTTTCGCCACCGCGACCAGGCCGGCGGCGCGCTGGCGCGCGCGGCCGAGCGATTCCTGTTCGAAGCGCCATTGCTCACGCACGATCTCGGCGCGCACCCGATCGCTGACGAGTTCGTTGGTGTACGTTGCCTCGAGTTCGGTCACTCGTGCCTCGAGCAGCCGCAGTTGCGCACTCAGCACCGGGTCCGCGCTGCGCACCAGCGTTGCGCCGGCCGCCACCGCTTCGCCCGGCCGAACGACCAGCCGGCTGACGAAGCCCGGTGCGCCGGCGCGCAGCGAGGCCTGCTCAGGCAGCCAGACCACGCCTTCGGCCTGCGTGCGGTACGGCAACGGCACCAGCACGGACGCCAGCACCAGCAGCGCCAGACCGGCAACGGCCGCGGCAACGATGCGGCCGCGGCGCTCGCGCAAGCCCGGCCGCGTCTGCAACTGTCCGAGCGCGCGCACGACCGGCGCCACGGCCATCATCGCCACCGCCCACAGGGCGAGCAGGACGCCGAAGAAGAAGAAGCGTGAGCCGATGAAGAGCGCGATCGCGCAGGTGACGAAGAGGCGGTACAGCGTCGAGGCGAAGCCGTAAAACACAAACCACGCCCGCTCGCCGGTGGTTTGTGCCGGCGACACGGTGTCGCGGCCGCGCAGCAGGTAGCGCTCGGCGAGGTAGCCCCAGTAGCGCGCCGAGCGCTGCGCAAGATTCGGCAACTCGACCAGGTCGGCGAGGATGTAGTAGGCGTCGTAGCGCAGCAGCGGGTTGCCGTTGAAGACCAGCGTCGATACGCCGGCCACCAGCATGACGTTGAAGCAGACCGCGCGCACCAGCCCTGGCTCGACGGCCAGCCAGAGGTAGAACGCGAGCGCGGCGATGAACACTTCGACCAGCATGCCGGCCGCACCGACCAGCGCGCGCGACCAGCGCGAGCGCAGCACTGTCGACGCCGTCGCGTCGACGTAGGGCACCGGCATCAAGACCAGCAGCATCACGCCCATGTCGTGGATCTCGCCGCCGCCGGCGCGCGTGGCCGTGGCATGGCCGAGTTCGTGCAGCGCCTTGATGAGCGGAAAGACGATCGCCAGCAGCAGCAGGTTGTCGCCCTGCAGCACGCGGTCGGACAGATTGTTCGTCAGTTCGGGCCAGGCCCGAGGCAGCAGCACCAGCGCCGGCAGCACGACGGCCAGCCACAGCGCGCCGCCGGCGGGGCCCCACAGGCGCCGCCACAACGGGGCGAAGCGGTCGAGGAAGGCGCCCGGGTCCCACAGCGGGATGCGCACCGCCATCGGATTCATCCACGAGCGGCGGCTCTTCGAGCGCGCGGTCTTCTCGCCGCGGTCGAACAGCTCGAGCGCATCGGGCGAGACGTTGGTCGCCAACAGGTCCGAGCTGTGCAACTGGCCGAGCAGCTGGATCAGCTCGTCCTGCGTCGGTGCGTCTTCGCCGAGATGGCGCTGCGCCAGCCGCCACAGGTCTTGCACGCTGCGGCGGCCGTCCATCGCCGCGAGGATCAGCCGCGCCGCCGGCGTGAAGCGGTGCACCCTGCCCGACGCCGGGTCCTGCAGCAGATACCACAGCTCGCCGCGGTAGCGATGGCGGTGCAGCTTGGCCCGCGCGAGCAGTTGCGGCTGCAGCGCCGCGACGCGGTACCACAAGCTGCTTTGCAGCGGCGCGCCCGACGTCATTTCGGGTTCCCGGTCACGGCATCCAGTTCCATAGCGCCAGGCGCAGCCAGTCGAAGAAACTGTGGGTCCAGATCCACAGCAGGCTGCGTTCGCCGACGACGACCTTGCCGACGCCTTCCATGCCCGGGCGCAGGCGCGCCGTCTTCGCATCGAGCCGGGCCTCGACGCGGAAGACGTTGCGCCCGTCGATCTGCGTGGCCACCGGCGTGATCGCGCTGACCGTGAAGGGCAGCGTCTGATCGGGCAGGCTCGACAGCACCAATTCGCCGCGCTGCGCGAGCGCCAGACGCGCGATGTCGTGGTCGTCGATCTGCAGCACGACGCGGTAGCCTTCGAGCGGCGCAACCTCGAACAGCAGCTTGCCCTGCTCGACCGGTGTGCCGATGCTCTGGCTCAGATCCCCCGAGACGACGACGCCGTCGAACGGCGCCACCAGCGTCGCCCGCGCCAGCTTTTCCTGCGCCAGCGACAACTGGGCCTCGCTCTGGTTGACCTGCGCGGCGATGATGCCCATCGAC
>JANMHY010000398.1:0-2703 GCA_031375525.1 Burkholderiales bacterium | reverse complement strand
GTCGGCATGAGCGTGGCCAGTGTGGCGCTGCGGCGCGAGGCCACGGGCGTCGCGCAAGGCTGGAACGCCGACGTGGTGGCCACGGCCAAGCGCGCGTTGAAAGTCGGCGAGATGCTCGACGGCGAAGGTGGCTACACGGTGTGGGGCAAGCTGTTGCCGGCGGAAAAGTCGCGCGCGATCGGCGGCTTGCCGCTCGGTCTCGCGCACGCTGTCAAAGTGATCCGCCCGGTCGCCGAGGGGCAGAGCCTGTCGTGGGCCGATGTCGAGATGCCGCCATCGCGGGCGTACGAATTGCGGCGCGAGATGGAGCGCTTGTTCGCATGAACGACTTGCTCTTTCGCAACGCGCTGGTGTTCGACGGCAGCGGCGCCGAGCCCCAAGTGCACGACGTTGCCGTGCGCGACGGCCGCATCGCCCCGGCGACGCGCGACGCCAAGCAAATCATCGACGCCGACGGCCTGGCGCTGATGCCCGGCATCATCGACAGCCACACCCATTTCGACGCCCAGATCACCTGGGATCCGATGCTGCGGCCCTCGCCCGCGCTCGGCGTGACGACGGCGGTGATCGGCAACTGCGGCTTCACGATCTCGCCGTGCCGGCCCGAGCACCGCGAGATGACGATGCGCAACCTGACGCAGGTCGAGGGCATGTCGCTCGACGTGCTCCAGCGCGGCATCCGCTGGGAGTTCGAGACCTTTCCCGAGTACCTCGCGCAGCTGAAGAACAACCCCGCAGTGTTGAACGTCGCCGCTTATGTCGGCCACTCTTCTATCCGCACCTGGGTGATGGGCGAGGCCGCCACCGAGCGTGCTGCGCGCGCCGATGAAGTGTCTGCGATGGCGCAGCTCGTGCGCGAGGCGATGGCCGCCGGTGCGATCGGCCTGGCCAGCTCCACCAGCCCGGCGCACAACGGTGAAGGCGGCAAGCCGATGCCGTCGCGACTGGCCGACGACGACGAACATCTCGCGCTCGTGCGCGCGATGGGCGAACCCAGCAACGGGGCGCGCGGCGTCTATATGGTCACCAAGGGCGGGCAGATGCCGGTGTCGCTGCTCGAACAGATGAGCGCCGTGTCGGGACGGCCGGTGATGATCGCCGCGCTGCTGCACAACAACACCAACCCGCGCGGCGTGTTCGATGATCTCGACGCGATCGCTGCGGCCAACACGCGTGGGCGCAAGTTGATCGGCCAGGTCAGTTGCTGCCCGCTGTCGATGGACTTCACGCTGGCCTCGGCGTACCCGGTCGAAGGACTCGCCTCGTGGCGGCCGGCGCTCGGTTTGCAGGGCGAGGCACTGAAAGCCGTGCTGCGCGACCGCTCGTTCCGCGACGCGGTGCGCGCCGAGTTGGCGGCACCGGCCGTGTTCCGCCTCTTCAACAGCGAGTGGGACGCGCTGCAAGTCACCGAGGCAGCGAGTGAAATGCACCGTGCGCTCGAACAACGCCCGCTGGGACAGGTGGCGCGCGAGCGCGGCGTTGATCCGCTCGACCTGTTGCTCGACATCGCGCTCGACGAAGACCTATCAACCGTCTTCACCGCAATGCTGCTCAACAGCGACGAGGCCGCGGTCGGCCGCCTGCTGACGCACCCGCACAGCATCGTTTCGCTGTCCGACGCCGGCGCGCACCTGACCTTCTTCAACGACGCCGGCTTCGGCCTGCACCTGATGGGCCACTGGGCGCGCGACCGCGGCGTGATGGCGCTGGCCGAAGCGGTGCGGCGTCTGACCACCGCGCCGGCCAACGTCTTCGGCTTCAAGGACCGCGGCGCGATCCGCGAGGGCCTGGCCGCGGACCTGCTGCTGTTCGATCCGAAGACGGTCGCGCGCGGCCCCAAGCAGCGCGTCTTCGATCTGCCCGGCGGCGCGCCGCGCCTGCACACCGACGGCGTCGGCGTGCGCGGCGTCTGGGTCAATGGCGGATTGGTCGCCGATGCCGGGGGGCTTCGAGCCGACGCACCGCGTGGTGGACGGCTGCTGCGCTGATCGCACCTCGGCCGTCGGTGCGGCAGGCCCAGACCCTCACCCTTTCTCGTCCCAATGAAAGCGGTGCAGCACGCGGTGCAGGATCGGCGTGAACACCAGCGCCGCGGTGACGATGAAGACAAGGCCCGCGTAGAGCGCATAGCAGCCGGCGAAGAATTTGCCGCCGGCCGACTTCGGCGGATCGACCGGGCCCATGCCGCCGAGCAGCATCGCGGCGTTGAGAAACGCGTCGAGCGGCGACAGGTGTTCGAGCGTCATGTAGCCCACCATGCCGCCACCGAGCGAAAACAGCAGCAGCGCGACCGCGCCGCCGCCGTGCCAGGCCAGGCGGCGTGTGAATTGAGCGCGCGACACCGGAGCTTGACGCTTGCGCTCGTACATGACTCAACCCTCTCGGGCTTCGAACAGCTCGACTGGATTACCCGACGGATCGTCGATCAGCACCTGCCGCCCACCCGGCCCTTTGATCGGTTTGCTGCGCGGCTTGCCGCCGGCGGCGACGGCCTTGGCCAGCGTCGCATCGAGATCAGCGGCCTCGACGACGATGCGGTTCCATCCGCCGGGCACCGGATGCGACCCGTCGCTGAGCTTCTTGCTCGCCGACGTGCCCGGCCCGGCGAGCCACAGCGTCAGGCCCTTGCGCTTCATCACCGCAAACGGCGGACCCCAGCGGTCGGTCAGGCGAAAACCGAGCGCGCGGTAGAACGGCAATGCG
>JANMHY010000385.1:0-1834 GCA_031375525.1 Burkholderiales bacterium | reverse complement strand
GAGCCGACGCGGATCGTCTTCGTGCCGCCGGCGATGTGGCCGACCAGCACCGCCGTGGCCGAGCTGGCCACGCCGTCCATGTTGTGGTGCTCGGCCACCCAGTAGCGGCGGTAGCCCCAGGCTTCGGCGTGTTGGGCCAGGTCGAGGCTGTGGCGCAGCGCATCGGCGGCGGTGGCGCCTTCGACGATCGGCGAGAGGTCGAGAACCGAGAGAGGAGGCAGTGAAGACATGGCCGCCATCATGCCGCCCAGGCGTTCCCGGCGCAGGGTGCGGGCTTGCTGGCACACTTCGCCATGACCCAGCCTCTCCTGCAAGCCGCCGACCTTCGCGGCGCGGCGCAATTGACCACCGACGCCGTCGATGGCCTGACCTCCCTGGTGGAGGCGATGCACGCGCGCATTGCGTCCCTGCCCGGCGTGCCGGTGGCGGCCGACGAACGCACGCGCGGCATCACCGGCCTCGTCTATAAGTCGGTGCGCGGCGTCACACGCGTCGTCGGCGGCAGCGTGGACGCCCTGCTCGGCTGGCTCGGCCCGACGCTCAACGCGGCCGGTGTCGGCAGCCTGCCGCAAGCCGAGCGCGAGGCCGTCGTCGCCGCGCTCAACGGCGTGCTCGGCGACCACCTCGCCGCCACCGACAACCCGCTGGCGATCACGATGGCGTTTCGCCACCAAGGCAAGCCGCTCGTGCTCGACCGCTTTGCGATGCGCCTGCGCCTGCGCGACGCCGGGCCGCGGCCTCTGGTGCTGCTGCACGGCCTGTGCATGAACGATCTGCAATGGCAGCGCAACGGCCACGACCATGGCGCCGCGCTGGCCCGCGAGGCCGGCTACACGCCGGTTTACCTGCACTACAACAGCGGCCTCTCAGTCTCGACCAATGGCCGCATCCTGGCCCAGCAGATGGAGCGCCTGCTCGACGCCTGGCCGCTGCCGATCGAACGCATGGCGATGATCGGCCACAGCATGGGCGGCCTGGTGGCGCGCAGCGCGCTGCATCACGCCGTGCTGATCCAGCGCGGCGGCCTGCGCTGGACAGCGCGTGTCGATGACCTGGTCTGCCTGGGCTCACCGCACCAGGGTGCACCGCTGGAGAGCGCGGGTCACGGCGTCGACGTGCTGCTCGGCGCTGCGCCGTACGCCGCGCCGCTGGCGCGCTTGGGCAAGATGCGCAGCGCCGGCATCAATGACCTGCGCCACGGCAACATCGTCAGCAGCGGCGACGGCACGCAGCGCCAGGATGCCGTGCCGCTGCCGGCCAGCGCCCGCTGCTACGCGGTGGCCGCGAGCCTGGGCCCCGAGGGCGGCAGCGTGAAAGAACACCTGCTCGGCGACGGCTTGGTGCCGGTGGCCAGCGCGCTCGGCCAGCACCGTGAGCCGGCGCGACGCCTGGCCTATGATCGTGACCACCAGGCGGTGGTGCATGCCACGGGCCACCTCGACCTGCTGTCGAGCCCCGAGGTCTTCGACCTGCTGCGAAACTGGCTGCGCTGAAGCGCTACTTCTTCAGGCGCGCCAGCCGCTTGGCGTTGCCGACCGCGCGGCGGTGCACTGGCGCCACACCCTGGCTCAGCACTGCAAGGGCGTGCCGGGCCAGCGTCTGGCTGGTCGGCAGCAGAGACGTCGGCCGCGCCATCGACCACGGCGCCATCGCCGCGGCACGCCACATCGACGCGGCCATCTGCTGCTGCGACTTCATCGCCGCCAGGCCCATCGCGGCCCACGACTCGTAGAACGCGGCCGTCTTCTCCGCGCTCATCTGCTTGAACTCCTTGCGGTCGCGCGCGCTCGGATTCGGCCCGGCCGTGGCCATGCGGCCGACGCGGTGCGCAATG
>JANMHY010000350.1:0-10937 GCA_031375525.1 Burkholderiales bacterium | reverse complement strand
GCCCGCCCGACAGCGACGCGACGTTGCGGCGCTCGAAGCCGCCCAGCTGCAGCAGCTTGAGCATGTCGGCGACGCGCTGCGCTATTCGCTTCCTGTCCACGCCGCGCATGCGCAGCCCGTAGCCGATGTTGGCCGCCACGTCCATGTGCGGCCACAGCGCGTACGACTGGAACATCAGCGCCGTCTGCCGCGCCTCGGGCGGCAGGTGCGTGATGTCGCGGCCATCGACGACGATACGGCCGGACGTGGGCTGGACGAACCCCGCAATCGCACGCAGCAGCGTCGTTTTGCCACAGCCCGAGCTGCCGAGCAGCGCCACCATCTCGCCGCGCTGCACGTCCAGGCTCACGCGATCGAGCACCGGCGTGGTGCCGTAGGACACGCTGACCGAGTCGATCGCGAGGTAGGCGGGCATGATGGTGGTGCCGGGTGAATCTACTCCCGGCCGAAGTCGCGCGTATGAGGGTCAGTCCCTGAAGGCGACACGCGGGCGCATGTCCCACACTTGCGGTCATGCCGCGACAAATCCTGACCGAGTGCCGCCGCCTGCTGTCGGTGCGCGGCGAGGCCAACAGCCCGGTGCTCGCCGCAGCCATCGTCTCGCAGCTCGAAGCGCTGGACGACAAAGAACGCAGCCGCTTCTTCGAGCGCCTGGCGAGCGACTTCAGCCCCGACCCGAAGAAGGTGCTGGCCGCCGCGCAGGCGTACGTCGGCACGCCCGATGCCGACCACCTGATCGAGCTGACGCACGTCGCCGAGCCGCCGCGCCAGGAGCTGTTCCGGCGCCTGAACCGCGCGCCCGGCGGCACCGCGGCGATCGTGCGCCTGCGGCGTGCGCTGCTCGACCGCCTGCCCAGGCAGCCCGCGCTCGCGGCGGTGGAGGCCGATCTCTTTCACCTGCTGTCCTCCTGGTTCAACCCGGGTTTTCTGGAGATGCGGCGCGTCGATTGGAACTCGCCGGCGCAACTGCTCGAACAGATCATTCGCCACGAGGCGGTGCACGAGATCGACGGCTGGGACGATCTGCGGCGCCGCTTGCGCCCGGACCGGCGCTGCTTCGCGTTCTTTCATCCGCAACTGCCCGATGAGCCGCTGATCTTTGTCGAAGTCGCGCTGGTGCCCGAGATGGCCGGCGCCATTGCGCCGCTGATCGACAAGCGCGCACAGCCGCTCGCACCCGACCAGTTCAAGGTGGCGGTGTTCTATTCGATCAGCAACTGCCAACCCGGGCTGCGCGGCGTCTCGCTGGGCAACTTTCTGATCAAGCGCGTCGCCGAACAATTGAAGCGCGAGCTGCCGCAGTTGAAGACCTTCTGCACGTTGTCGCCGATCCCGGGTTTGATGGCCTGGCTGACCAAAGCGCGGCCCGAATCGCTGCCGGCCAAGGTGCGGCAGGCGCACGATGAATTGCAGGCCGCCTGCGGCGGCGACTTGGCGACGCTGACGCATGCGCAGCGTCTGGCGGCGCTGCCCGGCTCGGCGCACCATGCGCTGTGGCGCCTGGCGGCGCATTACCTGGCCAGCATCTCGCCGTTGGCGCATGGCGATCCGGTGGCGCGGTTCCATCTCGATAACGGCGCGCGCCTCGAACGACTGAACGCGCAGGCGAATTTGTCGCCGAAGGGCCTCAAACAATCGGCCGGCCTGATGGTGAATTACCTATACGACCTGGCGCGCATCGAGAGGCATCATGACCGCTTCGCGCACGGCGAGGTCGTGGCCAGCCGCGCGGTTTCGGCTTTGCTTTGAAAACACCCCATGGAGACAACCCGATGAATTGCAGTAGCCCCATTTCGCGCCGCACGCTGGTGACGGCCGGCGCCGCCGCACTCGCCATGCCGAGCGCATTCGCCCAAGGCACGTGGCCGGCCAAGCCGGTGACGATCGTCGTGCCGTTTCCGCCCGGCGGCGGCACCGATGCGTTTGCGCGGCCGCTGTTCGCCACGATGACGAAGAACACCGGCAAGCAGTTCATCATCGACAACAAGGGCGGCGCCGGCGGCACGCTCGGCGCGGGCCTGGCCGCCAAGGCCGCACCCGACGGCTACAGCTTCTTCATGGGCGCGGTGCACCACGCGATCGCACCGAGCGTCTATCCGAAGCTCGACTACAACCTCGAGACCGATTTCATCCCGGTGGGTCTGATCTCGTCGGTGCCGCAGGTCATCGTCGTCAACCCGCAGCGCGTGGCGGCGAAGACCTTGCCCGAACTGCTCGACTTCATCCGCAAGAACCCGGGCAAGTTGAACTACGGCTCGGCCGGCAACGGCACCTCGCACCACCTGGCGGGCGAACTCTTCAAGCTGCAGACCAAGACCTTCATCACCCACATCCCGTACCGCGGCGCCGGGCCGGCGCTGCAGGACCTGGTGGCGGGCCAGGTGGACATGATGTTCGACGGCTTGGCCTCGTCGGCCACGCACATCAAGAGCGGACGCATCCGCGCCATTGCGGTGGCCGCCAACAAACCGGCGCCCGGTTTTGCCGAGGTGCCGCTGGCCAAGGCCGGCGGTGCGCCGAACTACGAAGTTGCCACCTGGTACGGCCTGTGGGCGCCCAAGGGCACGCCGCGCGAGCTGGTCACCGCGATGCAGAACGAATTGCGCAAAGCCCTCAACAGCGACGAGATGAAAACCATCTGGACGGGCCTGGGCACCGAAACGCCGAACCTGTGGGGCGACGACTACGGGCGTTTTGTCTCGGCCGAAGTCAAGCGCTGGGCCGAGGTGGTGAAGAACTCCGGCGTCAAACTCGACTAATCATGACGGCCCCAAGCTCACTGCGTTCGCGTCCCCCGAGGGGAGCTCAGGCCGCTTGGGGCGGCCCGGCGCTGGCCTGATGACTGGTCGCGTTCACTACACGCCGCCCGATGCGGCCGGCATCGCGCGTTTGACACTCGCCAACCCCGGCAAGTTGAACGCGCTGTCGGTGGCGATGTGGCGCGAGCTGCGCACGTGCGTGGCCAAGCTCAATGTGCACCCCGGCGGCGTGCGTGTCGTCATCGTTTGTGGCGAGGGCGGCCAGTTCGCTTCGGGCGGCGATATCGAAGAGTTCCCGCAGTTTCGCTTCGATGCCGTCACGCTGGCGCGCTTCCACGAAGAAGACGTGCGCCCAGCGTTGCAGGCCATGCTCGACTGCGATCTGCCGCTGGTCGCGCAGATCGACGGCGCGTGTGTCGGCGGCGGATTGGAAGTCGCGGCCTGTTGCGACATCCGCATCGCCGGCAACAGCGCGCGCTTCGGCGTGCCGATCGCCAGGCTCGGCTTTCCGCTGGCGCCGGCCGAGCTCGAGATCGTCGCCGCCGTGGTCGGGCCGACGGTGTTGCGCGAGCTGCTGATCGAAGCCCGCGTGCTGGATGCGCAAGAGGCGTTTGCACGCGGCCTCGTCAGCCGCGTCGTCGCCGATGCCGACGTGGCCGCCGAGGCCCGCACCGCCGCCGAACGCATTGCCGAGCTGTCGCCGCAGGCGCTGCGTCTGAACAAGCGCGCCCTGCGCCAGTTCACGCATGCCGCGCACAGCAGCCACGCCGAACGCGCGCCGCACTACGCCTACGCGTCCAGCGACGAGCACCGCGAAGGCCTGGCGGCGTTCAACGAGAAACGAAAACCACGCTTCTGAGGGAAACCAGCGATGCCCAACGACAACCTGTATGCCGCGCTGCGCGCCGGCTTTCCCGCCGACCTCGACGCCACCGCCGTCGAAACCTGCGACACACCGGCGGCGCTGCACTACACTTGGCGCGACCTCGAACGCGCCAGCGCGCGCATCGCCAACCTGTGGGGCACGCTCGACATTCCCGCGGCATCGCGCATCGCCGTGCATGCCGACAAGAGTGTCGAAGCGCTGATGCTCTACCTGGCGGTGCTGCGCGCCGGGCATGTCTATCTGCCGCTGAACACGGCCTACCAGGCCGCGGAGCTGACCTACTTCATCGGCAATGCCGAACCGGCCGTCGTCGTCTGCGCGAAGCGCAACTTCTCGTGGATCAGCAAGCTGGCCTTCGCCGCCGGCGTGAAGAATGTCTTCACGCTCGATGCCGATCGCAGCGGCACGCTGCTCGACCGCGCGGTGTTGATGAGCGATGAGCATGCGGTGGCCGAGCGCCGCACTGACGACCTGGCCGCGATCCTCTACACGAGCGGCACCACGGGGCGCAGCAAGGGCGCGATGCTGACGCACGGCAACTTGTCGTCGAACGCGCTGACGTTGAAGACTTACTGGGGCTGGACCGACACGGACATGCTCATCCACGCGCTGCCGATCTTCCACGTGCACGGCCTGTTCGTGGCGATCCATGGCGCGCTGATCAGCGGCAGCAAGATGCTCTGGTTCGAGAAGTTCGATCCGCGCGCCACCATCGCGCAGATGGCGCGCGCCACCGTGATGATGGGCGTGCCGACGCTGTACGTGCGCATGCTCGCCGAGCCGTCGCTGACGAAGACAGCGGCATCGCACATGCGCCTGTTCATCGCCGGCTCGGCGCCGCTCTTGCCCGAGACCTTCGACGCTTGGCGCGAACGCAGCGGCCACACCATCGTCGAGCGCTACGGCATGAGCGAGACGGTGATGCTCACGTCGAATGCGTACCACGCCAAGGATGGCCAACGCCGCGCCGGCACCGTCGGCAAGCCGCTGCCCGGCGTGCAGCTTCGCATTTGCGATGACAAGGGCCACGCCTGCCGCACCGGCGACATCGGCATCATCGAGGTCAAGGGTCCGAACGTGTTCAAGGGCTACTGGCGCATGCCGGAGAAGACAGCCGAAGAGTTCACGACCGACCTGTGGTTCAAGACCGGCGATGTCGGCAAGGTCGATGAACACGGTGTCGTCAGCATCGTCGGCCGCAGCAAGGACTTGATCATCAGCGGCGGCTACAACGTCTATCCGGCCGAGATCGAGGGCTACTTGAACGAACAGCCCGGTGTCGCCGAGAGCGCGGTGGTCGGCGTGCCGCACCCCGACTTCGGCGAAGCCGTGGTCGCGGTCGTCATCGCCAAGCCCGGCGTGACGCTCGACGCGCAAGCCCTGATCGCCGCGATGAAAAACAGAATAGCCGCCTTCAAGGTGCCCAAGCGCGTCTTCATCGAGCCCGAGCTGCCGCGCAACCAGATGGGCAAGGTGCAGAAGAACCTGCTGCGCGAACAGCACAAGGGATTGTTTGCAAGCGGCTGAGCCGGCATCGGCGCGCGCCACGAGCTACGCAGGGCCGGGCCGCATGAGGCGACAATCTCCGCCGCGCTTCCACCCTGACGGCGTTTTGAACTCTGCGAGCCCATGCCCGAAATCGTCTTCAAAGGCAAAGAGTACGTTTACAACCACCACCTCACCGTGCCTTACCGGCCGCTGGTGGCGCAGGCGGACAAGGGCATCGGCGCGCCCGACCTGGCGGGCAACCTGGTCATCCATGGCGACAACCTGGCGGCGCTGAAGAGCTTGCTGCCGCGCTACGCGGGCAAGGTCGATCTGATCTTCATCGACCCGCCGTACAACACCGGCAACGAGGGCTGGTGCTACAGCGACAACGTCAACTCGCCGATCATGCGCGAGTGGCTGTCGACCAACCCGGTCGATGGCGAAGACCTGCTGCGCCACGACAAATGGCTGTGCATGATGTGGCCGCGGCTGGTGCTGTTGCGCGAGTTGCTGAGCGAGCGTGGGTCGTTGTGGATGACGCTTGACGACAACGAGGTGCATAGGGCACGGATGGTGATGGATGAGGTTTTTGATAGCGACAACTGCGTCGGTCAGATAGCTTGGCAGAAGCGAACCTCACGCGAAAACAGAGCGGCACTGTCCCCGAGCGTCGACCACCTGCTCGTCTATTCGCGGGGCTCTGTGGATGACTGGAAGTTGGCGCGTCACTTGCTGCCGCCGTCTGAGGATGGCTATGCCAATCCAGACAACGACGCGCGTGGGCCTTGGAGTTCGATCCCATTCTCTGCCCAAGGCACGCGCAAGAACCAACGCTATGCGATCACAACGCCCACTGGCCGGATGCTCGAGCCGCCCAAAGGGCGTTGCTGGGCCGCTACCGAACCAGAATTCTTGCGCTTGCGGGATGTTGAGAAGCGCGTCTATTGGCCAAAGGACGGCGACGGATTGCCACGCATTAAGCAGTTTCCCGAAAACGCAAAGGGGTTGGTACCGAACACGTTGTGGCTTGCGAGCGAGGTCGGCGATACAGAGCGCTCGAAGAAGCACTTGCTTGAGATGTTTTCCGATGAGCCAGACTTTGGAATGCACGCGCCGAAGCCAGTTGCGCTTATAGAACGGATCGTTGAAGTTGCGACCCAGCCTAGCTCGACGGTCCTCGACTCCTTCGCCGGCTCCGGCACCACCGCTCACGCCGTGCTCAAAGCCAACGCCAAGGACAACGGCAGCCGCAAATTCATCCTCGTCGAAGGCGAGGACTATGCCGACCGGCTGACCGCCGAGCGGGTGCGCCGTGCGATCAACGGTTATGCGTGGGAGGGCACGCAGCGCGAGACTTTGCTCGAAGAGAAGATCACGTTCACGCAGTTCAAGAAGGCCGACCAGTGGCTGGCCCAGGTGGAGGCGCTCAAGGCCAAAGAAGGCTTCGCCGAAGGCGACCTCGCCGAGCAGGGCCGCGCAAAGACCAAACGCTTCGACAAGATCGAAACCAAACTCGACGATGGCATGTTGCGTGTCGAAGGCGTGCGGCGCATCTCCGAGCGCGCGCCGGGCCTGGGCGGCACCTTCACCTACTGCACGCTCGGCGAGCCGATCGACCTCGAGCAGATGCTGTCCGGCGAACGCCTGCCGACTTGGGATGCCTTGGGCGCGTGGCTGTTCCACACCGCCACCGGCGGCACGCTGGCGCCGCGGCCGAAGAAAGCGCCCGCCGACTACCTTGGCGAAGCCGCCGACCGGCATGTGTGGCTGATCTATCGCGACAACCTGGCCTACCTGAAGAGCCCCGAGGCGGCGCTGACGCTGACACGCGCGCGCGAGCTCGCCGAATGGGGCCGCGCGCACGACCTGGCGCGCGACACGCCGCGCAAGGCCCACCTCGTCTTCGCGCCGGCCAAGTACCTGAGCAACAAGCAGTTGCGCGAACTCGGCATCGACTACGCGCCGCTGCCGTTTGCGTTGTATCGGGAGGGCTGAATGTCGTTGTCTCAGGCCAAGGCTGACGAACTGCTGCATCTTGCCAAGGAGGCTGCGCGCAAGGAAGTTTTCACCTGGCTTCAGAGTACCCGCCAGGAGGAGTTGGTCGTAGCCGTAGCGGACAAGAATCTCCAGTTTCTGCTGTCGCTCAAACGCAATCCGTTCGAAATCACTGCTCAGTTGCGCACGAAGGAGCGGAATTTCCCTCTGGCGCGGATCGACAACGCGGCACAGCATGTGAATCCCGACGGTGAGCTTGTGCGCGGCCCGCACCTGCACTGGTATCGCGAGGGTGATGGGATGGCATGGGCCTCGCCGATCGATTGGTATGACGTGGCCCGTCCGATGGACACACTGTTGTCTTTCCTGGACCTCGTCGCCGTGCGCTTCCCGTATGGTTTGACGGAGGACATGCTGTGACGAACGTTGTGGCCCCGGACTTGGCGCGCGAATACCTCGCATGGCTGAAAGATCGGATGCTCACGGTCGAACGCGGGCGATCCAAAGTGCTGAGCACGCCGTTCCTCGATCCGTTTCACGACGGGATCGAGATTTATTGCGACAACTCGGGTGGGCACGAGATCGTGCTGCACGACGGAGGGCGCACACTGGAAAATCTGCTCGATCTTGGAGTTCAGATCGAGAAGTCCGAGCGAAGGCAAGCCATCATCCAGCATGCAATCGCCGGGTGCGGTGTGGAGTGGACCAACGGTCGTCTGCAAACGGTGGCCACGCCGGACACATTGCCGCAGAGGGCGCACTTTCTACTGACCGCGGTTTCGCGTCTGAACGATCTCTGGATGACGGCAACCCCGCGTTCGTTGGGCGATTTCTTTGCGATCGTCAAAGAGTTCTTCGACGAGCATGATGTGCGCTACATCGCCAACGTGCCAATTCCAGGGCGGACCGTCGATCACCACATGGATTTCGCGATCTCGCTCGGCAAGGGACGAGAACGACTTGTGAAGCTCATGGCTAATCCCAGTCTGCAGGCTGCGAAACTGGCGTCCTTCGCATGGATGGAGCTTCGCGAAACTCGACCGGAGTCTCAACGCGTCGTGCTACTCAATGACACCGCATTGCCCGATCCCCTCGATGACGAAGGCGAAGAGACGGCAAAGGACGTCAGTGAAAAGGCTGCAGCTGTACTGCAAACCTACAGCCACGACGTGCTGCGTTGGAGTGCCCGCAACGATCCCGCCTTCGAGTCGGCTCTGGTCGCCTGATGTACCGGGAGGCTTGAGCAGTCATGGCCACTGACGAACGCTTTGCCCTCGCCCTCGATCACTTCGAGCGTGCGCTGGCGCGGCTGCATGAGGTGCTGGCGCAGCCGGAGAACGAGTTCATCCGCGACTCGATCATCCAGCGTTTCGAGTTCACGTTCGAGGCGGGTTGGAAAGCGATGTACCGCTGGTTGCGCGCGCGCGGCATCGACCTGGACGAAGACGCCTATTCGACGCTGCCCGAAGCCTTCAAGCGGCGCCTGATCACGAACGAAGCGCAGTGGGGCGAGATGCGCAAGTACCGCAACCTCACCTCGCACACCTACAACCAGACGCTGGCCGTGCAGGTGGCTGCGTTCGTGCGCAGCGACGGCGCGGCCGCGTTCGACGTGTTGCTGGCGGCGCTCAAGGAGCGCGCGGCTTGAGCGAAGCGGTCGCAGCGCCCACTGCAAGCTTGGGCCGATGGGGCATCGAGCGCGCGGCGCTGGCGGCGTTGCAGCGTCTGGCCGAACGCACGCCAGGCCTGGAGCGCCTGTGGATTTATGGCTCGCGCGCCCGTGGGCAACACCGGGAACGGTCAGACATCGACCTGATGGCAGACGCGCCAGGATGGACGCCTGCCGAGGCGGCGGCGTTCGAGGCGGCGGTGAAGCGCCTGCCGATGGTCTATGCGGTGGACGTGGGCTGGTGGCAAGGCGAAGGCTTGCAGGACGAATACCGCAAACAAATCGAGCGCGATCGCCAAGTGCTGTGGGAGCCCCCGCGCTATGCCACCGATGTGGAAGAGGTCGGCGGCGTTTCGCTGAAGAAGTTCCAGACCGATGTGCTCGCGGCGCTGGCGCTGTGGATCGGCGAGCTGAAGAAGCACAAGTCGCAGTCCGAAGCGGCGCAATCCGCACTGCGCGCGATGGAGGGCATGGACGATGAGGTGCGCCAAGCGTCCGACTTTCCGAAGAAGAGCTGGCTGGCGTTGAAGAAGGCCGGCCGCTTGCCGCTGCCGTTTGCCGACCAGCCTCATTCGAGCCGATTCGACGGCGCGGCGCGCGCCATTCCCAACGCCTGCCTGAAGGTGCCCACCGGCGGCGGCAAGACGCTGCTTGCGGCGGCCAGCGTGGCGCAGGTGTTCACGAGCTACCTCAACCGGCACACCGGCCTGGTGCTGTGGGTGGTGCCCAACGAGGCCATCTACCGGCAGACGCTGAAGGCGCTGTCGCACCGCGACCATCCGTACCGCCAGATCCTCAACGTGGCCGGCGCCGGCCGCGTGAAGATCCTGGAGAAGAATTCGCCGCTGACTCGTTTGGATGTGGAGTCGCATCTGTGCGTGATGCTGCTGATGCTTCAGTCGGCGGCGCGGCAAAGCAAGGAGACGCTGCGCTTCTTCCGCGACCGCGGCAACGTGCTCGGCTTCCTGCCCGGCGAAGACGACGTGCAGGCGCATTGGGAGCTGCTCGAACAAACGCCCAACCTCGATGCCTACGCACCGTGGGGCGCGAGCGAGCGCGAGGCGCGCGCGCAAAAGGGCTCGATCGTCAAAAGCTCTCTCGGCAACGTGATGCGCCTGGTGCGTCCGGTGGTGGTGATCGACGAAGGCCACCATGCCTATACCGACAACGCACTGGCAACGATCGACGGCTTCAACCCCTGCTTCATGCTGGAGCTGTCAGCCACGCCTCGCGTGGCCGGGCCGAGGTCAGGCGGCTCCAACATCCTGGTCAACGTGCGCGGCAGCGACCTCGACGAAGCCGAGATGATCAAGCTGCCGATCAATGTGGATGTGCGGCCCTGGAACGATTGGCAGAGTTGTCTGGCGGCCTCCGTGCAACGGCTCGACGCCTTGCAAGCCGAGGCCGACACGCTGCGCGCCGAGACCGCGCGCTACATCCGTCCGATCCTGCTGGTGCAGGTGGAGCGCACGGGGGCCGATCTGCGCGATGCCGGCTTCATCCACGCCGAAGATGCCAAGGCCTATCTGCTGCAACTGGGTTTCACGGAGCGGCAGATCGCGATCAAGACGTCGGAGCGCAATGACCTGGAGGCGCCCGAAAACATCGACTTGCTGTCGCCGACCTGCGAGGTGCGGGCCATCGTCACCAAGCAAGCCTTGCAGGAGGGTTGGGATTGCCCCTTTGCCTACGTGCTGTGCGCGCTGGCGGCGGGCCGCAACCTGTCGGCGATGACGCAGCTCGTCGGCCGCATCCTGCGCCTGCCGCAGACGGCGAAGACAGGACGCGAGGCGCTCGACGCCTGTTGGGTTTTGTGCCATGACGTGCGCACGGGCGAGGTGGTGGGGGCGATCAAGAAGTCGCTCGAAGGCGAGGGCATGGGTGACCTGGGCGTTGCCGTGAGAAGCAGCGGCGGCGGCGGTGACGAGGCCGACCAGCGGGTGATGCACTTGCAGCGCCGGCAGCCGTGGCGTGGCGTGCGCCTTTTTGTGCCGACGGTGACATGGGTCGAGGGCGAGGGACGGCGCCGGCCGCTGGTGTACGAAAGCGATGTGTTGAACAAGGTGCCGTGGGACCGTATCGACCCTGCAGCCTTTGCGACCGACTGGGCGCCGGACCCGCGGGCCAGAGGCGGCGGGCC
>JANMHY010000334.1:0-6810 GCA_031375525.1 Burkholderiales bacterium | reverse complement strand
GTTCGGCTGCGCGCTGGCGATGCTCGGCGAACGCGGCGCCCCGGTGGCCAACTTCATCGACACCCTGAGCCATGTGCTGTTCAAGATCATGGGCATCATCATCAAGCTGGCGCCGCTGGGCGTGCTCGGCGCGATTGCCTTCACCGTCAGCAAGTACGGCATCGGCTCGCTCAAGCAGCTCGGCGCGCTGGTGGTGTTGTTCTACGCCGCGGTGATCATCTTCGTCGTCGTCGTGCTCGGCGCGATCATGAAGTTCTCGGGCTTCTCGATCTTCAAGCTGCTGCGCTATCTGCGCGAAGAGCTGATGGTGGTGTTTGCCACCACGTCCAGCGACAGCGTGCTGCCGCAGATCATGAGCAAGCTGAAGCGCATGGGCATCCGCGATTCGACGGTCGGCCTGGTCATCCCCACCGGCTACTCGTTCAACCTCGACGCGTTTTCGATCTACATCACGCTGGCCGCAGTCTTCATCGCCCAGGCCACCAACACGCCGATCACGATGACCGATCTGCTGACCATCCTGGCGATCTCGCTGGTCACCAGCAAGGGCGCACACGGCGTGCCGGGCTCGGCGATCGTGGTCCTGGCGGCCACGTTGCAGGCGATTCCGGCCATCCCCGCGATCGGCCTGGTGCTGGTGCTGTCGGTCGATTGGTTCATGGGCATCGCCCGCGCCCTGGGCAACCTGATCGGCAATTGCGTCGCCACCGTCGCGGTGGCGGCGTGGGAAGGCGACATCGACCGCGAGCGCGCTCATGCGGTGCTCGACGGCAAGCCGGTGCCGGCGAGCGAGGACGATGCCGACGTGCTCGTCACCGGCGTGCCGGCGCGCGCCTGAGCCGCAGGCGTGATCGAGCCACCCTTACAGTTCCCGCCATGGCCAGCCAGACCGAAATCGCCCAGCGCGTCGTCGAATCGATCCTGGCGCAGAAGCTCGCGCCCGGCGAGCGCCTGGGCGAGCAGGCGCTGGCCGACCTGTTCGGCGTCAGCCGCACGCTGGTGCGCGAGGCGCTGATGCAGTTGCAGGCGCGCGGCTTCGTCGAGGTGCGCACGCGCAAGGGCTGGTATGTGGTCGAGCCCTCGATCGAGGAGGCGCGCGATGCCTTCGCCGCACGGCGTGCGGTCGAAGGCGGCATGCTGCGCCAGACCGAAGGCCGGCCGCTGCAGGCCGTGGTGCGGCGGCTGCGCAAACACATCAGCGACGAGCAAGCCGCCATCGAGGGCGCGGACGCCGCGACACGCGCCTTCCTGCTCGCCGACTTCCACGTTTGCCTGGCCGAATGCCTGGGTCACCGTGTGCTGGCCGACATGCTGCGCGACCTGACCGCACGGACCACGATCGTGGCCACGCTCTATCAGAGTTCGCACGATGCGCGCGCGTCGTGCGCCGACCATGCGCGCATCGTCGGCATGCTCGAGGCCGGCGACACCGCCGGCGCCGAGCGCTTGATGCTCGATCACATCGGCAGCGTCGAATCCGCGCTCGGCAAGTCGCTCGGCACGCAACCCGACGCCCAGGAACGACTGCGCACGACCTTGGCGCCGCTGCGGCGGCCAGCCGTGCAGCGCGTCAAGTAGTGGGCCGCGCGCAGCGCCGCCGATCGGCGCGCCATCACGGCGCCAGCCCGGCCACTGCCCCGATGTAGTCCTTGGCCAGCGGCGCCGCATAGTCGCCGCGCTTGCTGGTGGACAGACGCGCGCGCACCAGGGCCTCGGCGGTGACCACTGCGGCGGCCACGCCGTCGATCACCGGTACGCCGAGCTCGGTGCTCAATCGATGACAAAGGTCGGCCATGCCCGCACAGCCGAGCACGATGGCGCCGCTGTCGTCCTCGGCCAGCGCGCGCCGGCACTCGTCGAGGATGGTGGCGTAGGCGTTGCTGCGCGGATCTTCGAGTTCGAGCACGGCAATCTCACAGGCCCGCACGCGGCGGCAATGCATGCGAACGCCGTACTTGTCGACCAGATGTTCGGCAATGACGACGGTGCGTTTGAGTGTCGTGACCACCGAAAACCCGGTGCTCAGGAAGCACGCCGCACGCATCGCGGCCTCGGCGATGCCGATCACCGGGCCGCGCGCCACTTCTCGCGCGGCGTCCAGCCCCGGGTCACCGAAGCAGGCAATGACATAGGCGTCGGCGCCGTCGGCCTCGCCTTTGCGGACTTCCTCGAGCAGGCCGATGCAGGCCAGTGCCTCGTCGTAGTGGCATTCGATCGACGCCGGACCGTGCTGCGGGCTGACGGCCTCGACCGCCGTGCCCGGCATGGCGACGGCGCGGGCGGCCGCACCGATCAGTTCGGTCATCGACCAGGTGGTGTTGGGGTTGATGACCTTGATGCGCATCGGAGTCTCCAGGTGTTCGTACGGGTAAGCACTCATATTGCAGACAAAACTGTAGGCTAAATTGTCTGCAATCTCAAGTCTCATTTGCACTCACCTTGTGTCCGCAGAAGACTCGGGAGCCCCTCACGGCGGATCGGCTGCGCTGGCCCGCACTCACCCACGAAAGGAATCTCGATGAACCAACGAATCACTCTGCGGCTCGCGGTCGCCGCGGCGATCGCACCGTTCGCGCTGCTGCCCGCCGCCTACGCGCAGGAGGTGCTGAAGATCGGCGTCAACGGCGTCATGTCCGGCGAGGCCGCGTCGTGGGGCCTGGTCAACAAGTACTGCGTCGAGACCACCGCCGACATGGTCAACGCCAAAGGCGGCGTCGACATCGGCGGCAAAAAGTACAAGATCGAAGTCGTCGCGCTCGACGACAAGAACGATCCCAAGGTGTCGGTGACCAACGCCGAGAAGCTCACCAGCCAGGGCATCAAGTACATCATCGGCCCGAACATCGACACCACCGCGCTCGCCGTCAAGCCGGTGATGGAGCGCGCCAAGGCGTTGAACTTCCCGTACGCGTTCGCCAAGGAGCTGTACAAGGCGCCGGCCAACGCCTCGGTGCTCGGCATGGTGGCCAGCTACCAGGTCGGCCCGATCATGTACGACTACCTGAAGACGAAGAAGGGCGTGAAGTCCATCGCCTTCCTCGCGCGCAACGAGTCCGATGCGAAGAACCAGCAGGTCGAAGGCGTCGAGGCCGCGAAGAAGCTGGGCCTGAAGGTCGTGGCCGAAAGCGACAGCTACGAACCGGGCACCAAAGACTTCATGCCGGTGATGACCAAGGTCATCAAGACCAAGCCCGATGCGATCGTGCTGTCGGGTGTGGCGCCGGCCGATGCGCCGCT
Organism: Burkholderiales bacterium; assembly: GCA_031375525.1. Classification (GTDB taxonomy): domain Bacteria; phylum Pseudomonadota; class Gammaproteobacteria; order Burkholderiales; family Burkholderiaceae_C; genus CADEEN01. The sequence goes on along the minus strand of JANMHY010000334.1, from coordinate 3,573 downwards.
GCTGAACAAGGCCGCGCGCGACCTCGGCTTCAAGGGCACGATCTCGACCGAGACCGCGCAGGACTCGAAGATTCTGGCGCAGGTTGCCGGCAGCAAGGCCAACGGCTTCATGAGCGTCGGCGGCGCATCGACGCCGGAGATCCAGTCGGACTACATGAAGGAATTCGTCGCCGCGTACAAGAAACGCGTCGGCGAGTGGAACGACGAGGCCGGCACCAAGGTGTACGCGCTCGAGTTGATTCTCGCGGTGCTGAAGAAGAGCCCGGCGGCGCTGAACGACGTCGAGGTGTTCAAGAAAGAGATGGCGACCTTCTCGATGATCAACCCGTTCGTCAAGGGCGGAACGACCAAGCTCGAGTTCGCCGGCAACGCCGACTTCGGCCGCCGCAGCCAGGTGGGTGTCCCTCTCGTCGTCAACGAGTTCCAGGACAAGGACTTCAGAACGCTGTTCGTCGGCACGATCAAGAACTGAATCAGCAACACGCGGCGGCCAATCGAGGAGGGCCCGGACATGCTTCAGGTGCTGATCAACGGTGCGGTGCTCGGCGCCGTCTATGCCCTCATCGCGCTCGGCCTGACGATGGTCTTTTCGATCATGCGCGTCGTCAACTTCGCGCATGGCCAGATGTACATGCTGGGCGCCTTCGTCGTGTACTACCTCTACGGTCAGTTCGGGCTGCCGTTCTGGCTCGCGCTACCGGCCTCGGCGCTGGCGCTGGGCTTGGTCGGGGTCGCGTTCAACCGCTTCTTCTTCCAGCCGGTGCTCGCCACCGCGACGCGCGAAGAGAACTCGATGCTGATGGCAGTGGGCACTGCGCTGCTGCTGGAAAACCTCGCACTCACCGTGTTCGGCGAGAAGCAGCGCGGCGTGCCGCCGGTGGTCGATGGTGCCTTCATCTTCGGCGACGTCGCCGAGGGCGGCGTGATCCTGACCTACCCGAACGCGATGGTCGCGCTGCTCGCAGTGGTATTCATCGTCGGACTGCTCGCGTTCGTGCAGTACACGCGGCCCGGCCGCGCGTTGCGCGCGGTGGCGCAGGACAAAGAGGCGGCGCAGCTGCAGGGGGTGGACGTGAAGGCGATCACGACGCTCGGCTTCGCCATCGGCGCTGCGCTGGCCGGGCTGGCCGGCGGCCTGCTCGTCACGGTGTACGGCGTCAACGCGGGCGTCGGCACCAACATCACCACCAAGGCCTTCATCATGATCATGATTGGCGGCGCGGGTGTGACTTCGGGAGCTATCGCCGGCGGCGTGATGCTCGGCTTCGCCGAGGCTATCGGCTACGACCTGCTGCCCGGCAGCGTGACCTACCTGCTGATCTTCGTCTCGATGATCGTCTTTCTGGTTTTCAAGCCCAACGGGCTCTTTGGCAAGCCCTGGGGCTGAGCCGCCGAGGAATCAACATGAACCCTCTCATGAAGCGCGATCTTGCGATCGCCGTCGGCTTCCTCGCCGTGCTCGCGCTGCTGCCGCTGGCGGTCGGTCACTCGCGCTACCTGCTGTCGGTATTGATGAACTGCGCCGGGCTGTCGCTGATAGCGTTCGGCGTCTGGATCACGTTCACGATCGGCCGCATCAACATCTGCCAGGCCGGCTTCGCGTTGATCGGCGGCTACGCGACGGCGATCCTGCTGTCGCGCTACGGCCTGAGCTTCTGGATCGCGCTGCCGCTGTCGGCGCTGGTATCGGGCGCGCTCGGCGCGGTGATCGGCAGCTTCATCCTCAAGCTGCGCGGCATCTACTTCTCGATGCTGACGATCAGCCTGACCGAAGCGATTCGCCTGGCGTTCCTCAACGGCGGCGGCTTCACGCAGGGCAGCAAAGGCATCACCGGCCTGCAGCAGCCGTTCGGTAGTGAATCGGCGTTGCCGATGTACTACCTCGCGGTCGTGCTGCTCGCACTCGGCCTGCTGGTCACCTGGCGCGTGCACTACTCGCGGCTGGGTCGCATCTTCCGCGCGATGCGGCTCAACGAGGACCTGGCCGAGAGCTTCGGCACCAACGTCTGGCGCTACCGCGTCATCGCCTTCACGATCGCCTGCGCACTGGGCGGGCTCGGCGGCAGCTACTTCGCGGTGTTTACGCAGAGCGTGTACCCGCAGAGCTTCACCGTCGAGCACAGCATCTACTACATGCTGTTCTGCTTCCTCGGCGGGCTCGGGTTCGTCAGCGGCGCGATGATCGGCGCGTTCGCGCTGACCATCCTGTTCGAGTTGCTGAGCCAGTTCCAGCAGTTCCAGACGCTGATCTACGGCATCCTGATGATTGCGGTGATCCTGTTGCTGCCCAACGGGCTGATGGCGATCCGCGTGGCGAAGGAGGCACGCTGATGGCCGCCGCCATCCTCGAGGCTCGCAGCGTCACCAAGCGCTTCGGCGGGCTCACGGCCAATGAAGACGTGAGCCTCTCGCTCGCCGGTCCGGACGTACAGGTGGTATCGGTGAACGGCCAGAACGGCGCCGGCAAGAGCACCTTCTTCAAGATGCTGTCGGGCTTCCTCAAGCCGAGCAGCGGCAGTGTGCTGCTGCACGGGCAGGACATCACCGGCATGCCACCGCACCGTATCGCGCGGCTCGGGCTGGTGCGCACCTTCCAGGAGACGACGATCTTCCCGGACCTGACCGCGATGGAGCATGTGTCGCTCGCGCACCAGCTGCACCGCGAGGCGAGCGATGTCGAAGTCGTGCTCGGCGCGCCGCGCGCCCGCGGCGACGAGTTGCGTCTGGGCCAGAGTGCGCGCGAGATTCTCGAGTTGATGGAGCTGTCGGCATCGGCCGATGTCGCGGCGCGGCACCTTCCGCAGGGGCTGTTGCGCCTGCTCGGCATTGCGATGGGCCTGGCCGCGCGGCCGCAGGTACTGCTGCTTGATGAACCTTATGCCGGCCTGAACCCGGAGGAGACGAATCGCGCGGTCGCTATCACCCGCAAGGTCGCCGCATCCGGCGTGTCGGTACTGCTGGTCGAGCACGACATGAAGGCAGTGATGGCGATCTCGGACCGCATCCATGTGCTGTATTTCGGCAAGAAGATCGCCGAAGGGACGCCGGAGGAAATCCGCAACGACCCGAAGGTGATCGAGGCCTACCTGGGTCAGGAAGACGAGGAGCTCGGGCTGTGAACGGTACTCCCCACCTCGAACTCTCCGGTGTGTCGTTGCGCTACGGCGAAGTTCGCGCGCTCGAGAAGGTGAGCCTGAAGGCGCCGACCGGACAAATCATCGCGTTGATCGGCGCCAACGGTGCCGGCAAGTCGTCGTCGTTGCGTGCGATCACCGGTTTGCGCAAGGTCGCCGAGGGCGAGGTCCGCCTCGATGGCCGTGTCATCAACTCGAGCGACAAGCAGGAGCCGGCGCACGCGCTGGTGCGCCAGGGGGTGGCGATGGTGCCCGAGGGCCGCCATGTCTTCCCGTACATGAGCATCAAGGACAACCTGCTGATGGGCGCCTACACGCGCAACGACAAGGCCCAGATCGCCGCCGACCTGGAACGCGTCTGCGAGCGCTTCCCGCGCCTGAAAGAGCGCTTCCACCAGCAGGGCTCGAGCCTGTCGGGAGGCGAGCAGCAGATGGTGGC
>JANMHY010000317.1:0-3700 GCA_031375525.1 Burkholderiales bacterium | reverse complement strand
GCCCGCCCGCGACGCTGCGCCTGGCGACGCCGACCAGCGGGCCGCGCTCGTCGTCGTTCGGCCTGCGCCGCGTCTTCAACGGCCAGTCGCGCAATCCGCACAGCGGCATGGACATCGCCGCGCCCACGGGCACGCCGGTGCTCGCCGCCGCCGCCGGCGAGGTGATCGACAGCGGCGACTACTTCTTCAACGGCAACACGGTGATCGTCGATCACGGCCAGGGTTTTCTGACGCTGTACTGCCACCTCTCCTCGATCAGCACGCAGCGTGGCGCGGCGGTGGCGGCCGGCGCGCCGATCGGCAAGGTCGGCGCCACCGGCCGCGTCACCGGCGCGCACCTGCACTTCAGCGTCTACCTGAATGCGCAGGCGGTGGACCCGGCGTTGTTCTTGCCGGCGGTGTAGAAGGAACCGACCAACGTGACTCTGTCCAGCGCCTTTGCTCAACTGGTCGCGCACGTCGGCACGGCAGCCATCGCGTGGCGGCGGCTGCAGGGCAGCGTGCGCGAGCAGGCCGTGGGTGCCACGCCGACGATTCCGCTGGCCAAGCCGCAAGGCCGCCTGCCGACGCTGAAGATGCCGACCGCGCAGGGCTGGGCTGCCGGACAAAAGCCGACCGCTGCGCCGGCCCTCGAGGTCAATGCCTTCGCCGCCGGCCTCAAGCATCCGCGCTGGATTCACGTGCTGCCCAATGGCGACGTCACCGTGGCCGAAGCGCTGCAATCGGCAGGGCAGCCGCGCTCCGTGTTCGAGTACGCGATGCTCAGCACGATGAAGCGCGCGGCCGCCGTCGGCGTGAGCCCGAACCGCATCACGCTGCTGCGCGACGCCGATGGCGACGGCGTCGCCGAAGTGCGCGAGACCTTGCTCGAAGGCTTGAACCAGCCTTTCGGCATGGCGTTGCTGGGCGACACGTTCTACGTCGGTAACACCGACGGTGTGGTCGCCTTCCCGTACACGCGCGGCGCGACTCGCATCTGTGCACCGCCGCGCAAGCTGACGGCCTACAAGCCCGGCGGCCACTGGACGCGCAGCCTGCTGGCGAGCACCGATGGCCGCAAGCTCTACGTCGGCGTCGGCTCGCAGAGCAACATCGGCGACAGCGGCATGGCCGTCGAAGAAGGCCGCGCCTGCATCTACGAACTCGACATCGCCAGCGGCACGCAACGCCTCTTCGCAACCGGCCTGCGCAACCCCGTCGGCCTGGCCTGGGCGCCGAACACCAATGCGCTGTGGACGGTGGTCAACGAGCGCGACGGCCTCGGCGACGAAACGCCGCCCGACTACCTGACCTCGGTGCGCGACGGTGGCTTCTACGGCTGGCCGTATTGCTACTGGGGGCAGACGGTGGACGAGCGCGTGCCGCAAGACGTTGCCGCGGTGGCTACCGCCATCACGCCCGACTACGCACTCGGCGGCCACACCGCATCGCTCGGCCTGTGCTGGCTGCCCGGCGGCACGCTGCCGGGCTTCGGCGAAGACGGCATGGTGATCGGCCAGCATGGCTCGTGGAACCGCAGCACCCTGTCCGGTTACCGCGTCGTCTTCGTGCCGTTTGCGAGCGGCCGTCCATCGGGGCCGCCGCGCGACATCCTCACCGGCTTTCTGGCGCCGGACGAGAGCGTGTCGTACGGCCGGCCGGTCGGCGTGGCCATCGGCCCGGGCAACTGCCTGCTCGTCGCCGACGACGTGGGCGATGTGATCTGGCGCGTGGCCGCAGCGCGAAAGCGATGAGCACGTGTCGATGGACGCGCGCCTCTTTGCCTGCGCCAGCGTCCACCTCGCCGTCAAGCCCGGCAGCGCTGCGGGCACGTCGCTCGTGTGGAGAGCCATCGATGGAGCCTCAGCGTTGTTCAAGCATTAGAGAACAACCCGCTCGGAACCCTTCTGCTGTGTTTATTGCTGTGTTTATGTTGCTTGGTTGCTGTTCAGGTGATTGACGCTTGGCACAGGGGTAGAGCTGTGCTGCCAAGGCGCACGCGCAGAACAGCGACGGGGAAGAAGTGCAAAACGCGGCAGCGCTAGCCTCCCGCTCAACTACGTGTTTTGTAAACGGCGTATGTAAAACGCCAAGCGCCGTGCTGCGGCATCAGGCACCGCGGTGTGGTTCGGCGGCCGTACTGCGCATTGATCCGCCTGTGACCACCGCGCAGGCTGGGCCACCAAAGCCAGCGCCGCACAGCGGCGACAATGCCGCGGATGCAGTTGCCCTCGAACGAGCCGATTTCTCCTGCGACGCGTGCCCTGGGCTGGAGCGGCTTGCTGCCCTTCGTCGGCGGCGCACTCGCCGTGGCCGTGGCGCCACCGGCCTGGCACGACACGGCGCTGCGCGCGCTGGTGGCGTACGGCGCCGTCATCGTTTCGTTTCTCGGCGGCATCCATTGGGGCTCGCCGACCGGCGCGGCGCACGACGCTGCGCGGCTGTGGGGCGTCGTGCCGTCACTGCTGGCGTGGCCGCTGCTGCTGCTGCCGTCGTCGCGTTTGGCGTTGATCGGCGTGGCGGCATCGCTCGTGCTGTGCTGGGTTGTCGATCGCGCACGGTTCCCTGCGATGGGCCTGCCCGCCTTGCTGCCGCTGCGCACGCTGCTGAGCGGCGTGGCCATCGTCAGTTGTCTTGCCGCTGCCGCCTTTGCTTCATCATGATCAGCTACCGCATCGAGCTGCACGATCTGCATGCGCATCAGTTTCGCGTCACGCTGACGCTGCCCACGCCCGCCGCGGCGCAGCGCCTGTCGTTGCCGGTCTGGGTGCCCGGCAGCTACATGGTGCGCGTGTTCGCGCGGCACCTGTCGCGGCTCGAGGCGCGGCAGGGCGACAAGGTGGTGACGCTGACGCAGCTCGACAAGACCACCTGGCAGGCGGCGTGCAAGGGCCGCGGCGCGCTCGTCGTGAGCTGGCTCGTCTATGCCTTCGACACCTCGGTGCGCGCAGCGTTTCTCGATGCGTCGCGCGGCTTCTTCAATGGCAGCAGTCTTTGCTTGCGCGTCGAGGGCCGCGAGAACGAGCCGCATGCGATCTCGCTCGGCGAGTTGCCGCGCGGCTGGCAAATGGCAACGTCGATGCTGTTGCACGCCAAAGGCGGCCATGTCGCTGCCGACTACGACGAGCTGGTCGATCACCCGTTCGAGCTCGGCGCGTTCTGGCGCGGTGCTTTCACGGCGCATGGTGTGGCGCACGAGTTGGTCGTCGCCGGCGCGTGGCCGGGCTTCGATGGCGAACGTTTGCTGAACGATGCGCAGAAGATCTGCGAAACGCAGATCGCGTTCTGGCACGGCAGCAAGAAGCCGAAGCCGCCATTCGATCGCTACGTGTTCATGCTCAATGCCGTCGATGACGGCTACGGCGGCCTCGAGCACCGCGCCAGCACGGCGCTGATCGCCAAGCGGCGCGATCTGCCGCAGCAGGGCGTGAGTGTGATGACCGAGGGCTACACGACGCTGCTCGGCCTCGTCTCCCACGAGTACTTCCCTGCCTGGAACGTCAAGCGCCTGAAGACCGACGAGCTGGCGCGCATCGACTACACGCGCGAGAACCACACACCGCTGCTGTGGTTCTTCGAGGGCTTCACCTCGTACTACGACGACCTGCTGCTGCTGCGCGCCGGGCTGATCGATGCGCCGCGCTACCTGCGCCTGGTTGCGAAGACGATCGACACCGTGGCCGCGACGCCCGGGCGCGAGGTGCAGAGCGTGGCCGAAGCC
>JANMHY010000303.1:0-5025 GCA_031375525.1 Burkholderiales bacterium | reverse complement strand
GCCTGCCTATGGCTCTTCACCGCGCTCATCAGCGCATTGCTGCCGCACGAATCGGGCGTGCTCAACCTGCTCGCCCGCTGCGGCTTCGACGGTGATGTCGGCGTGGCGGTGCTCGTGGCATCGTGCACCTTGAACACGCTGCTCGGCATCAGCATTCTTCGCCAGCCCGGCCCGTGGACGTATGCAGCGCAGATCGGCGCGGTGCTCGGCTACACGCTCACAGCGGCAGTCAACATGCCCGAGCTGACGATCGACCACTGCGGCCCGCTGCTGAAAAACCTGCCGCTGCTGGCGATGCTGGTGCTGTTGTGGTTGGCCACGCCCGCGAACAGGGCGCCCCAACGCGAATCGGCCTCACCGAAAGCAGCAGCCATCGTGCGCCGCGTCAGCGCGGCCTGAACCTCGGGCTACAGTGGGCCGCAGCATGTCTGCGCCCACTGCCATCGACACCTGGTTCGCCGCACGGCGCTGGCAGCCGTTCGAGTTTCAGCGCGCGGTGTGGGCCGCGATGGCGGCAGGGCAGAGCGGGCTGCTGCACGCCAACACCGGCAGCGGCAAGACGTACGCGGTGTGGTTCGGCGCATTGGCGCGCGCCGCTGCAACCGGCGTCGCCTTCGACAACAAAACCGCGCCACCGCTCGGTGTGCTGTGGCTGACACCGATGCGCGCGTTGGCCGCAGACACGACGCGCGCTTTGCAGTTGCCGCTGCCCGACGTTGCCCCCGCATGGACCGTCAGCCAGCGCACGGGAGACACGCCGAGCAGCGAGCGCGCGAAGCAGGATCGGCGCATGCCGACAGCGCTGGTGACGACACCCGAGTCGCTGTCGCTGATGCTCACACGCGAGCGCGCGGCGCAGGAGCTCACCAACGTGCACACCGTGATCGTCGATGAGTGGCACGAGCTCATCGGCAACAAGCGTGGCGTGCAGGTGCAGTTGGCACTCGCGCGGTTGAAGCGCTGGAACCCGAAGCTCGCGGTGTGGGGCTTGTCGGCCACGCTCGGCAACCTCGGCGATGCAATGCGCACGCTGTGCGGCGAAGGCGGCACGCTGGTGCAGGGCCGCAGCGACAAGCGCATCGTCATCGACACGCTGCTGCCGAAAGACCCGGGCCGCTTCTCGTGGGGCGGCCACCTCGGCGCGCAGATGCAGCAGCCGGTGGTCGAAGAGATCGAGGCCACGAAAGGCACGACGCTGGTCTTCACCAACGTGCGCTCGCAGGCCGAGATCTGGTACCAGTTGCTGCTCACCGCGCGGCCCGAGTGGGCGGGGCAGATCGCGCTGCACCACGGCTCGCTCGACAGGAGCGTGCGCGAGTGGGTCGAGGCCGGGTTGAAGGACGGTTCGCTCAAGGCGGTGGTGGCCACATCGAGCCTCGACCTCGGCGTGGACTTTCTGCCGGTGGAACGCGTGCTGCAAATTGGCAGTCCGAAAGGCGTCGCGCGTTTGCTGCAACGCGCCGGCCGCAGCGGCCACGCACCGGGCCGTGCGAGTCGCGTCACGCTGGTGCCGACGAACACGCTCGAACTCGTCGAGGCCGCGGCGGCAAGACGTGCGGCGATGGCGGGCAGGGTCGAGTCGCGCGTGTCGCCTGACAAGCCGCTCGATGTGTTGGTGCAGCACCTGGTCACCGTCGCGCTGGGTGGCGGGTTCAAAGCGGATGAGTTGTTCAACGAAGTGCGCACGTCGGCTGCGTACCGCGAACTCAACCGCGACGAGTTCGATTGGTGCCTGGCCTTCGTCGAGCGCGGCGGCGCCAGCCTCGGCGCGTATCCGCAGTACCACCGCGTCGTCCGCGGCGACGACGGCCTGTATCGCGTGCCCGACCGCGGCATCGCCATGCGTCACCGCTTACAGATCGGCACCATCGTCAGCGACGCCTCGATCACCGTGGCCTGGTTGTCGGGCGGCAAGATCGGCAGCGTCGAAGAGGGCTTCATCGCGCGGCTGAAGTCGGGCGACTGCTTCATCTTCGCCGGCCGCGTGCTCGAGTACGTGCGCACGCAGGACATGACGGCCTACGTGCGCAAGGCGACAAAGAGCCGAGGCGTCGTGCCGGCCTGGGGCGGCACGAAGATGGCGCTGTCCGAAGCGATGACGGACATGGTGCAGGAGCTGCTCCACGGGTCGGCACAAGGAGACTTTCTGGAGCCCGAGATGCAGGCTGCGCAACCGATGCTGGCCACGCAGGCGCGCCTGTCGCGCCTGCCGCGACCCGGCGTGCTGTTGGTCGAGCGCTTCGCATCGGCCGAAGGGCATCACCTGTTTCTCTACCCGTTCGCCGGCCGCAACGTGCACATGGGTCTGGCGCAGTTGCTGGCGTGGCGCCTGGCGCGTGCGCAGCCCAACACGTTCTCGCTGTCGATCAACGACTTCGGCCTCGAGCTGCTCGCGGTGCAGCCGATCGATCCCGCACCGTTGCAGGACGGCAGCGTGTTCAGCACGCGCGAGCTGATGGCCGACGTGCTGCAAAGCCTGAACTCCGGCGAGCTCGCGCAGCGCCGCTTCCGGGAAATTGCGCGCGTCGCCGGCCTGGTCTTCAGCGGCTACCCCGGCGCGCCGAAGAGCATGAAGCAGGTGCAGGCCTCGTCGAGTCTGTTCTGGGAGGTCTTTCGCAAATACGACGCCGGCAACCAGTTGCTGACGCAGGCCGAGCGCGAAGTGCTGGCGCAGGAGCTCGAACTCGAGCGCCTGCGCGGCAGCCTGAAGCGCATGGCGTCGCAGCGGGTGGAGCTGGTGACGCTGCAAACACCGAGCCCGTTCGCGTTGCCGCTGATGGTGGAGCGCTTTCGTGAAGAGCTGTCGACGGAGAAACTTGCCGACAGACTGCGACGCATCTTGGCGAGCGCTCAAGCCGTGCTCGATGGCACGGAAGTGGCGGATGAACCTGCAAAGCGCAGCCCACGTCGGAAGCGACAATCCGTTTGAACCATGCTGAGCAAAATTGCCCATCACGCCAACAAAGCGCGCCTGGCCACGCGGCTGCTCGCGCTGTGGAAGCTGGTGCGCCACCGCGACACGCCGCGCGCGCCGAAGTTGATTGCGCTGCTCGTACTGGCCTATGCGCTCAGCCCGATCGATCTGATCCCCGATTTCATTCCGGTGATCGGCCTGCTCGACGACATGATCCTGGTGCCGATGGGCATTGCGCTGGCGGTGCGACTGACGCCGCCGCACCTCTGGCAGGCGCGCATGGCCGAGGCCGAGGCCAGCGCCGACAAGCTGCCGCACCTGTGGTGGGGCGTGTTGCTGATCGTGTTGATCTGGTTGCTGGTGCTGGGCTTGTTCGGCTGGTGGCTGGCCGGCGTGTTCTCGTTGGGAGTCAAGGTATGAAGCGAATCTTCACCGTGTGCTTGCTGCTCGTGCTCGGCGTTGCGGGTGCCCAGGCCGCGACAAAACCGAAAAAGGAAGTACCGCCGCCGGAGCCGACCGAACTCACCGGCCAGGTCAGCCGCATCGTCGATGGCGACACGCTGTGGCTGAAGACCGCGGCCGATGCCGAGCCGGTGGTGATCCGCATCGAAGGCATCGACGCGCCGGAGAGCTGCCAGGCCGGCGGCGCCGACGCCACGCAGGCGCTGACCAAGCTCGCGCTGAACCGCAACGTCACGGTGCGCATCGTCGCCCGCGACGACTTCGCGCGCATCGTCGGCAAGGTGTTCGATGGCACGGTGGACGTCGGCGACCGCATGGTCCGCGACGGCCACGCCGGGAGCGCGCGCTTCAAGTACGACCGCGGGCCTTACATGGCCGAAGAGCGCATGGCCATCGCGCTCAAGCGCGGCCTGCACGGCGAGGGCGGCGCTGTTCAACCGCGCGAGTTCCGGCAGAGCCACGGCCCGTGCGACGGGCGCGCCGCGGCTGCTCCTTCCGGCGCCGCACCGAAGGCCGCTGCGCTGGCCGTTGCGCCGGCTGTGGCAGCACTCGGCAGCAAGTACCGCTGTGACGGCCGCACGTACTGCTCGCAAATGACATCGTGCGAAGAAGCCACCTGGTTTCTCAAGAACTGCGCGGGCGCGAAGATGGACGGCAATAACGACGGCGTGCCCTGTGAAAAGCAGTGGTGCAAACGGTAGGCGCCTGCCGCGTCAACGAAAGCGGCGCAGCGCCTCGAACAGCCCTTCGCGCTCGCGGCCTTCGGCGGCCAAGCCCGCCAGACGGGCCATGAACTGATCGCGTGTGGCGGCGCCGGCCGCTGCGCGGCGCACGAGCAGCGCGGCCAGCGGGCCGACATGCTGCGTCAGCAGGCGCTCGGCGTCGTGCAGCAATCGTGCATCGATCGACGCCGCAGGGGGCGACTCGCCGAGCACTTCGTTCAACACCGGCAACACCGCGCCTGTCGGCGGGTGCGTGGCCGGGCCGCGTCGCCCGGCGCTGCGCTGGTCCGTCAGCAGCAGGCGCAGGCGTTCGATGAAGGCGGCGCGGCGCGAGACCGGCAGTGCGTCGTTGGCGACGCGCATCAACAGCGCGTTCAGGTTCTCGTCGCCCTGCGCCGCGGCGCGACGAACGACGCACTCCGCCATCGGCCCGAGGTCATCGACCAGCTCGGCGGCCAGGCGCGCGAGCAGGCTGTCGGCAAAGGGCCGTGGCGCCGCTCGCGGCGCGGCGGCCGGGCTCGCGATCGGCGGCGCGTCGGCCGCGCTCGGCACGACCACCGCCACGCCGGCCGGCGTCGGCGACAGCATGCGCATCGCCGGCGCCGACAGCGCATGCGGCACCGCGCGCTCGGCGGCCAGCGTCAACACCTGGCGCATCTCCAGCGCGCTCGCAAAGCGATCGTCCGGCGACTTGGCCAGTGCGCGCTGCACCACGTGCGCAAAGCGCGCCAGCGGCACGAACTGCGCATCGCCCGGCGCAGCCAGCGGCGGCACCGGCAGGTGCAGCGTCTTGTACATCACCACGTCAGGGCTGCCGCGAAACGGCCGCAGGCCCGTGAGCAGTTCGAACAACAGCACGCCGCAGGCATAGAGATCGGCGCGCTGGTCGCCTTGCGTGCCGCTGCCGTAGCACTCGGGCGCCAGGTA
>JANMHY010000288.1:0-2249 GCA_031375525.1 Burkholderiales bacterium | reverse complement strand
CGCGTGCAGGCGCTGGTCAACAAGGTCTCGGCGACGCTGGAGCGGCTGCCGCGATGAGCGCGCGCAGGCTCTGCCCATCGACACACACGCCGGTGCTCGTGCGGCTGCGGGCGCCGATGCTTGCGCTGGTGTTGGCCACGTTCGCCGCCGCGCCGGCGGTTGCCGCCGGCGAGCAGTTCATCCCGGTCTTCACCGGCCGCGAGATCGCCGGGCCTGCCGGCACGCTGGCGCCGGCCGGCATGGTCGATTACCTGCGCCTGCTCAACCGCCGCGACGGCGGCATCAACGGCGTCAAGCTGGTCTGGGAAGAATGCGAGACCGCGTTCGACGACCGCCGTGGCGTCGCTTGTTTCGAGCAGCTCAAAGACCGCGGCGCACAGGGCGCGGCGGTCGTCATGCCGCTGTCGGGCGGCATCTCGTATGCACTCACCGAGCGCGCGCGCGAACAGCGCATCCCGATGCTGATGCTCGGCTACGGCCGCGCCGACGCCGCCGACGGCCGCGCCTTCCCGTACGTCTTTCCCGTGGTGACCCACCTGCTCAGCCAGGCGGCGGCGCAGATCCGTTTCATCGGCGAGCGCGAGGGCGGCATGGCGCACTTGCGCGGCAAGACGATCGTCAACCTTTATCTCGATCTGCCGACCGGCCGCGAAGCGATCCCGCTGCTCGACGCTCTGGCCGGCCGATACGGATTCGAGCTGATCCACATCGGCCTGGCGCTGCCCGGCGTCGAGCAGGCCGCCGCCTGGACGCGCATCCGCCGTGTCGATGCCGACTGGGTGCTGCTCGCCGGGCCGGGCCCGATGACGCCGGCCGCGCTCGCCGCCGCCGCGGCGGCCGGCTTTCCGGCGCAGCGCATCATCGGCTTTGGCCTCTCCGGCGCCGAGCAGGACGTGTTGCCGGCCGGGCCGGCCGCGGTCGGCTACATCGCGCTGGCGCTGAACCCCTCGGGCCGCAACTTCGCCGTCATCCGCGACATCGTCAAACAGGTCCACGACGGCCAGCCGCCGGGCCATGTCGGCAGCGCCTATTACAACCGCGGCGTCATCCAGGGCGTTCTCATCGGCGAGGCCCTGCAGATTGCGCAGCGCCGCTTCGGCGCGCGGCCGCTCAGCGGCGAGCAACTGCGCTGGGGCCTCGAGCGGCTGGCGCTCGACAACGCGCGCCTGGCCGAACTCGGCGCGCTCGAACTGCTGCAACCGCTGGCGCTGTCGTGCTTCGATCACGAGGGCGGCGGCGCCGTCAAGTTCCAGCAGTGGCTCGGCGAGCGCTGGAACGTGATCTCCGACTGGGTCAGCGGCGACCAGGCGCTGGTGCGGGGGCTGGTCGAGCAAGCCGCCGCGGCGTATGCCGGCGAGCGCGGCATCGCCCTGCGCGATTGCGCGAGCGAACGCTGATTTGTCAGCACGTTTAAGGACGTTTTCCGGGCGGCTTCAGGACTTCTTCGGCGCCGTCGCCGAAAGTGTCTTCATGGACAAGCCGCATCGCTCGATGCCTCACAGGAGAGCCGCCATGCACATTCCCCTCTATCACCGCCTGATTCACTGGCTCGACGACGCCGTCAATATCACCGTGGCCGTCGCAGCGACGGTCGGGCTGCTGTTGATCGTCTTCAGCTGACCGGCGCCGGCTCGGCAGCGTAGGCTTGCGGATCGAGGCGCCGCATCTCGGCTTCGATCCAGGCCTGCACTTCACGCATCAGCTCATCGGCCTCGCGGCCTTCGACCGCGATCGGCTTGCCGATCGAGATGTCGATCACACCGGGCCGCACGAGCAAGCTCTTGCGCGGCCAGCAGCGCGCTGAAGCAACGGCGATCGGCACGACAGGCGCCCCCGTGGCCACCGCCAGGCGGGTGCCGCCGGTCTTGTACGTGCCCTGCTGGCCGCGGGCGATGCGCGTGCCTTCGGGAAACATGATGATCCAGCTGCCATTGGCGAGGATGCGCTGGCCCTGCTCGACGACGCGCGTGAAGGCTTCGTTGCGCTTGCTGCGGTCGATGTGGATCATGTCCATGCGCCCCATCGCCCAGCCGAAGAACGGGATGTAGAGCAGCTCGCGCTTGAACACATAGGCCAGCGGGTGGCTCATGATCGCCGGGTAGGTGAAGGTCTCCCAGGTGCTCTGGTGCTTGGACAGCAGGATCACCGGCGACTGGCGATCGGCCGGCGGCAGGTTGTCCATGCCGTGGATGCGCGAGCGCACGCCGCAGATGACGCGGCAGCCCCACATCGCGGTGCGCAGCCAGCCG
>JANMHY010000263.1:0-3027 GCA_031375525.1 Burkholderiales bacterium | reverse complement strand
CAGCAATCCGCTGACGAGGCCGATCACCGCCGCCAGGTGCGCCCTGACATGGAAGGCCAGCAGCCCCAGCAGCACCACCACGGGAACAGCCGCGGCGAGCGTCGACAGGAACATGCTGTTGAAGGGATCGTAGATTTGCGACCAGACCATGGCGTGCCCCTTTTTCTTGTGGAGACTGCGGATACTGCGTTCAGCGTCAACGCTTGTCCAGCCCCCTCAGCCGTCAGCGAGGATGACATGCAGGTAGCGCGGCCCGTGCGCCCCCAGCACCAGGCTGCCCTCGATGTCGGTCGTGCCGCTGGCGCCGGTGATGATGTTGACGTTGCGCGGCGGCTTCTCGCCCGTGGCGAGGGCGGCGGCTGCGTAGTCCTCGAGGTAGGCCAGGATCGTATGGGCGCGCACCAGCACCAGGTGGTGCAGCGGCAGGAAGTTGGCGAGGATCGGCGTCTCGGCGCCCGAGTGGAAGACCAGCGAACCGGTCTCGGCGATGCCCCAGCGCGCGATGCCGACGCCGACGGCTTCGTCGGCCGCCAGCGCGGCTTGCAGCTCGAAGCCGCTCCAGTCCAGTGCCTCCAGCTCGGCGGCCGGCTGCAGGGTGATGGCGCGCCGCAGGCTTCGTGCGTCGAGATAGCGCCCGACCGCGGCAGGCAGCTCGGCCACGCGCGCGATGCGGTCCAGCGTCGTCGCCGCGACCTTCGGCGAGGTGACGCGTTCGGCAAAGACCTCGGCCAGCGCGCCTGCGCCCAGCGCCGGCCGCGTGGACGGCAGGTCGTCGAGCAGGCTCGCCGCTTCGCGTCGCACCTGCTCGGCATCGACCGGGCGAGCGCCCAGCCCGGAACGCACGGCGGCCAGGATCGCGTCGCGCGCCGTCATTTCACGCCCTCGCGGTCGCCCTGATCGCGCGCGCGCAGCATTTGCATGAAGGTCCGTGCGGCAGGCGCCGGAAAGTCCCGGTGCGCCGTCCACGCGCCACCGAAGGGCATGCGCCGAATCCAGCCGCCGCGGCTGAGCAGCCGCATCGCGCGCACGGCGCTCGCGGTGGCCAGACGGTACAGCCAGGGGCGCGAGGCGACGAAGGCAAACACCCCGAGCCCGGCCCGCATCGACATCGGCTCCAGCCCCTCGCGCCACGACCGGTCGCGCCAACCGCGCAGCAAGGTCGGCAGCGGAATATCGACCGGGCACACCTCCTGACAGCGGCCGTTCAAGGTGCAGGCATGCGGCAGATCGCGGGTGGTTTCATCAAGGCCGTCGAAGATCGGCGTCAGCACCGCGCCCATCGGTCCGGGGTAGACGCCGCCATAGGCGTGGCCGCCCAACTGGCGGAAGACGACGCAGTGGTTCATGCAGGCGCCGCAGCGGATGCAGCGCAGCATTTCCTTCAGCCCCTCCTTCAGCATGCGGGTGCGGCCGTTGTCGACCAGCACGATGTGAAACTCCTGCGGGCCGTCGCGGTCGCCGGGCTGCTTCGGGCCGCAGTGGAAGGTGGTGTATTGCGTGATGTCGCCGCCGGTGGCCGAGCGCACCAGCAGCCGCAGCATCGCGAACGCGTGCGCGGTGGAGGGCACCAGTTTTTCGATGCCGGCGGTGCAGATGTGCACGCGCGGCGGGGTGGTCGTGAGCTCGGCATTACCCTCGTTGGTGACGGTGCAGGTGGCGCCGGTATCGGCAATCAGGAAGTTCGTGCCCGAGATGGAAACGTCGGCCGAGAGGAACTTGTCGCGCAGCTCGCGCCGTGCGCTGTCGACCATCGCCTCGATGGTCTCCTCGGTGTGCGGCGCGCGATGCAACCTCTTGAACATCTCGGACACCTGCTCGCGCGTGCGGTGCATCGCCGGCCAGACGATGTGCGACGGCGTGTCGCCGCCGAGCTGCACGATGTGCTCGGCCAGGTCGGTTTCGACGCGCTCGATGCCGGCTTCGTCGAGCGCGTGCGGCAGACCGATCTCTTCGCCGAGCATCGACTTGACGCGTGTCACGCGCTTGGCCCCCGCCTTGCGGCACAGCTCGATGACGATGCGAGACGCATCGCTGGCCGTCGCCGCCCAGTGCACGCTCGCACCCGAGGCAATGGCGTTGCGCTCGAACTCGACCAGGTAGTGGTCGAGGTTGGCGATCACATGGTCCTTGATGCGCTTGCCGCGCGCGCGCGCCGCCTCGAACTGCGGGAAGTCGGCCAGCGCTGCCGCGCGCTTGCGTTCGGCCGTGCCGGTGGTGCGCCCGATGGCGATCTTGAGCGTGGGATCGGCCAGCGCCGCTTCGACGCGTGCCTTGAAATGGAGCGGAGTCGCAGTCATGGAGTCTCAGGCCTCGCCGGGCCGCTCCCAAGAGGCCTGAACGCCCCCTCGTGGGGCAGCGAACGAAGCGAGCTTGGGGGCATTCATTTCTCCTCGCCGATCGCAGGTCCGCCCGCCATGCCGGCCAGCACCTCGATCGTGTGGAACGCGCGCACCTTCGAGCCGCGCCGGTTCAGCTTGCCCGCCATGTTCATCAGGCAGCCGAGGTCGCCACCGAGCAGCAGGCTCGCGCCAGTGCGCTCGATGGCCGCCGCCTTCTCATCGACCACCGCGTTCGAGATCGCGGGGTACTTGACGCAGAAGGTGCCGCCGAAGCCACAGCAGACGTCGTTGCCGTCGAGCTTGCGCATCTCGAGCCCGGCCACCTGATCGAGGAGTGTGCGCGGCTGGGCAAAGACGCCGAGTTCGCGCAGGCCGGCGCAGCTGTCGTGGTAGGTGGCGGTCGCGTCGAGCGCACGACCCGTCGGCGCATAGCCCATCACGTCGACGAGAAAGCTGGTGATCTCGAACGTTCTGGCGCCCAGGCGGCGGGCCTGGTCGGCCCAGGGCGGGTCGTCGGCCAGCGCCTCCTCATAGTGCACCCGGGTCATGCCGACGCATGAGCCCGAGGGAGCCACCACGTAGTCGAACGGCTCGAAGGTCTCGACGAAACGGCGCGCGAGCGCAGCGCTGTCCTTCGCGTCGCCGCTGTTCCAGGCGGGTTGTCCGCAGCAGGTTTGCGCCAGCGGCA
>JANMHY010000262.1:0-7362 GCA_031375525.1 Burkholderiales bacterium | reverse complement strand
GGCAGGGCAATTACATGCATCGTGTGCCCCGCAGGCCAGCGCCGGGCCGCTCCCAAGCGGCCTGCGCTCCCCTCGGGGGACGCGAGCGCCGCGCGCTTGGGGCTGTCAATCCAGCGATCGCGGCTTGAACTTGCGGTCATCGCGGAACAGAAAGACCTCACTGAAGCGCCACGGCTGCGGCAGGTGCGACACGTCGCCGAACGGCCCTGCGCGCCGCACCGCGTCGATGGCCAGCTGCACCGTGTCCTCGGCCTGGCTCGGCGGCCGTTGCACGCGCACGTTGCGCACGCTGCCGTCGCGGTTCAAGTCGATCTCCAGCACCGGAATCGCCAGCAGCGGCTCGGGCGGCACGCCGGTGTAGGTGCCATTTGGATTGGCGGCCACCAAACGCCGGCCCACGTTGACGCGGTATTCGTCCCACGAACGCGCTTGTGACGAGCCAGAACCGAAAGACGGGAATTGCATGGAGGAATCCGGTGATGACGGGCGGCGTGACGAACAGGCGCTCATCAGCGCCGCAGCGCAGATGAGCATGACCACAGCGCGGCGGCGGTGTCGCCGTCGACGTCGGTTTGGAAAGTCAGTGCAGAGCACGGTAAATCTCCTCGGCCAACGTTCTGGAGATGCCATCGACGCTGGCCAGGTCATCGACGCTCGCGTGGGTGACGCCGCGGACACCGCCGAAGCGTTGCAGCAAGCGCGCCCGCTTCTTGGGGCCGACGCCCGGAATGTCCTCGAGCTTGCTGCCGCCGGTGCGAACACTCGCGCGCTTGGCGCGCATGCCGGTGATGGCAAAGCGATGCGCCTCGTCGCGGATCTGCGCCACCAGCATCAGCGCTGCCGAGTCGTGACCCAACGCCACCTTGTCGCGTCCGTCGGCGAAGACCAGCTCTTCGAGGCCAACCTTGCGGCCCTCGCCTTTTTCGACGCCGACGATCAGCGACAGGTCGAGGCCAAGTTCTGCGAACACCTCTCGCGCCACCGCTACCTGGCCACGCCCGCCGTCGACCAAGACGAGATCGGGCAGGCGAACACTCTGGCCGCCAGCGGCCAGCGCTTCGGCCAGTTTGGCGTAGCGGCGCGTGAGCACTTGGCGCATCGCGGCGTAGTCGTCGCCGCCGGTGATGCCATCGATGTTGTAGCGGCGGTATTGCGCGGACTGCATCTGGTGGTTCTCGAAGACCACGCAGCTTGCCTGAGTGGCCTCGCCCGCGGTGTGGCTGATATCGAAACATTCGATGCGCAGCGTGTCCAGATCCGGCACGTCGAGCGCCAGCGCCTCGCCCAGCGCACGGGTGCGCTCGCGCTGCGAGCCTTCTTCGGCGAGCAGGCGCGCCAGCGCAAGATCGGCCCCATTGGCGGCCATTTCGAGCCAGATGCGGCGCTGCTCGCGCGGCTGGTGCTGCGCACTGACCTTGACGCCGCTGTGCTCGGCCACGGCATCGAGCAGGGCTTGATCGACGCCGTGGCTCGTTACCAGTTGCGGCGGCACGAAGCCACCCACATAGTGCTGCGCGATGAAGGCTTCGAGCACGGCCACTTCGGGCTCCACACCCGCGGCCCACGACGACGCGTCTTCGACATGCGCCGGAAAGTACGCTCTGTCACCCAGGTGCCGGCCGCCGCGCACCATCGCCAGGTTCACACACGCGCGGCCGCCTTTGACGCGCACCGCGAGGATGTCGACGTCGCGGCTGTTCGCGCCCAGGCTGCTCTCGTCCACCGACTGCTGGTGCAGCACGCGCGACAGCGAGCCGATCTGGTCGCGCACCGCCGCGGCCTGCTCGTACTCGAGCGCCTGCGCGTGGCCCATCATGCGCTGCTGCAACTCGTCGAGCACCTCCTGCGTGTCGCCGCGCAAGAAGCGCTCGGTGTCGGCCACGTCGCGCGCGTAGGCCTCTTCGGTCACCAGCTTCACACACGGCCCCGAGCAGCGCTTGATCTGATACAGCAGGCAAGGCCGCGAGCGGTTGGCGAACACCGTGTCTTCGCAGGTGCGCAGGCGAAACACCTTCTGGATCAGCTGGATCGAATCCTTGACCGCCCACGCGCTCGGGTACGGGCCGAAGTAGCGGTGGCGCTTGTCCACCGAACCGCGGTAGTACGCAACACGCGGGAAAGAACCGCTGACGAGCTTCAGGTACGGGTAGCTCTTGTCGTCGCGGAAGACGATGTTGAACTTCGGGTCGAGTGCCTTGATGAGGTTGTTTTCGAGCAGCAGCGCCTCGGCCTCGCTGCGCACCACCGTCGTCTCCAGCCGCGCAATGCGGCCGACCATGACGCCGATGCGCGTGCCGCCGTGGTCCTTCTGGAAATAGCTCGAAACGCGTTTTCGCAAGGACCGCGCCTTGCCGACATACAGTACCGCGCCGGCCTCGTCGAAGAAGCGATAGACGCCGGGGCGCAGCGGCAGCGCGGCCACTTCGGCCAGCAGCCTGTCGCGGACGGGGTCAACATCGGTCATGGCGTAAGAATATCGGTATGCAGTGGGACATTTTTTGCCGCGTCGTCGACAACCACGGCGACCTCGGTGTCTGCTGGCGCTTGTCGGCTGACCTGGCCTCGCGCGGGCAGACCGTGCGCCTGTGGGTCGATGACCCGATCGCCTTGCACTGGATGGCGCCGCAGCACGAGGCCACGACACCCGGCGTGACCGTGCTGCACTGGGCCGAGCCGCTGCCCACGGTCGATCCCGGCGACGTCGTCGTCGAAGCCTTCGGCTGCGACCCGCCGCCGGCCTTCGTCGATGCCATGGCACAACGCGCGCCGGTGTGGATCAACCTCGAGTACTTGAGCGCCGAGGACTATGTCGAGCGCAACCACGGCCTGCCGTCGCCGCAGCCGTCGTCGTTCGGCTCACTCACCAAGTGGTTTTTCTACCCCGGCTTCACGCGCGGCAGCGGCGGCCTGCTGCGCGAGCCGCATGCGCTCGCGCCCGGCGTGCCGCCGTGGGCCGAGCTCGACGTGGTGCCGCACCCAGGAGAGCGCTGCGTCAGCCTGTTCGCCTACACCGATGCGCCGGTGGCCGAACTGTGCGACCTGCTCGAAGACCAGCCGACGCTGCTGCTCATCACCGCCGGTGCGAGCCAGGCGCCGACGTTGAAAGCCCTCGAAGGCCGGCCGCAGAAAAACCTGCGCGCCCACGCCCTGCCGTGGTTGACGCAGCGCGACTACGACACCCTGCTGCACGCCTGTGATCTCAATTTCGCGCGCGGCGAAGACTCGATCGTGCGCGCCATGTGGGCCGGCGCGCCTTTTGTCTGGCACCTCTACCAGCAGAGCGACGGCGCGCACGAGCGCAAGTTGAAGGCCATGCTCAACCACCTGCCCGTCGATGCCGAAGTGCAAAAGCTCTGGCAGGCGTGGAACAACCTCGGCCCCTGGCCCGCCGCGCTGCCAGAGCCGATCGCCTGGCGCGAAGCCTGCCAACAATGGCGCAGCGGCCTACTCGAACAGAGTGACCTCACCAGCCAGCTGATGCAGTTCGTGGCCTCCAAACGGTAGAATCATGGGCTTCGCGCAGCGGCACACCCTGCTGTAGCGCAGCCGAATCTCACACTGAACCCTTACGGAATTTTCTATGAAGATCGCTCAAGAAATCCGCGCCGGCAACGTCATCATGCAGGGCAAGGACCCGATGGTCGTGCTGCGCACCGAGTACAGCCGCGGCGGCCGCAATTCGGCCACCGTGCGCCTGAAGATGAAGAACCTGCTCAACGGCTCCGGCGCCGAAGTCGTCTTCAAGGCCGACGACAAGATGGAGCAGATCAAGCTCGATCACAAGGAGTGCACGTACACCTACTTCGCCGACCCGATGTACGTCTTCATGGACGCCGAGTACAACCAGTTCGAGGTCGAGGCCGAGAACATGGGCGACGCGATCCAGTACCTCGAAGACAACATGGCCGTCGAAGTCGTGTTCTACGACGGCAAGGCGATCTCGGTCGAGCTGCCGACCACCGTCGTGCGTGAAATCGAAACCGAGCCCGCCGTCAAGGGCGACACCTCGGGCAAGGTCATGAAGCCGGCCAAGCTCGTCGGCACCGGCTTCGAGATTGCCGTGCCGCTGTTCGTCGGCAACGGCGACAAGGTCGAGATCGACACGCGCACGCACGAGTACAAGAAAAGAGTGTGAGAGAACGCCTTCGGCCAGACGAAAACAAGGCGCCCGCGGGCGCCTTGTCCGTTTTGAGCGTGTGAGAATTTGCGGCAACCCGGAGGACCTCATGCGCTTGAAGCGGATCATTGCTGAAGCAGCTCTTGCCCTCGCCGCCGCGCTGCCTTTGGTCTGCGGCGCGCAGACCTTGACGTTCGACGACATCGTGCCCGACTTCCCGGGTTCGGGCATCAGCAACTGCTTCAGCAGCGCGCCGGTGTTCGTCGCCACGCAGGGTCCCTGCGCCGAACAGTTGACGACCCAGGGCTACACGTTGACGACGGCCACGGGCGCCACGGCGCCCTTCGCTTTCCTCTCGCCGACACGACCCGGCCTGTATCCGACCAACGGCACCGCGGCCTTGTTCGTCGACAGCATCA
Organism: Burkholderiales bacterium; assembly: GCA_031375525.1. Lineage (GTDB taxonomy): Bacteria > Pseudomonadota > Gammaproteobacteria > Burkholderiales > Burkholderiaceae_C > CADEEN01. The sequence goes on along the minus strand of JANMHY010000262.1, from coordinate 2,826 downwards.
CGGCCGCCGCGCAGGATTACCTGTCGATCAGCCGCAGCGACGGCGGCCTGCTGTCGCTGCGGTCGTTCGACTTCGCGGAGCTGGGGGCCTTCGTCAACTTCGAGCCGTATGCGCTGCAGGTCACCGGCGTTTTCGCCAACGGGGGGACCGTCGCGCAGACCTTCGTCTTCGACCGCCAGTACGATGGCGCCGGGGCCTTGGCCGACTACCAGAGCGCCGCGCTCTCGGCATCGTTCCAGAACCTCGCATCGGCCCGGTTCCAGGTCATCGCCGATCCGTTTTGCAGCGGTGAGTGCTTTGCGCCGGCCGACTTCTCGCTCGACAACCTCGCGCTGTCGAACGTCGCCGCGATTCCCGAGCCGAGCAGTTTCGCGCTGCTGCTGCTGCCGTTGGCGATGCTCGTCGCGCTGGCGCGCCGGCGTCGCCAGACCGGACCTCAAAACAGGTAAGCCGCGGCGAACGCGCCGACCATGACGAAGGTCAGCGCCAGTTTGACCGCCGTGCCGACCATCATGCCGATCCACGTCGCCACGCCGACCTTCATCGCCCGCGTGTGGTGATCGGCGTCGGCCACCAGGTGCTCGGCCGTCTTCTTGCGCTGCGCGAACCACTCACCCAGCACGGCGCCGACGAGCGGCAGGAACAGCACGCCGATGAAGCCGGCCAGGATGCCGAGCACGGTGCCGACGGCGGCACCCGCCACCGCCCAGCCGCTGGCGCGCACACGCCTGGCGCCCATCGCTGCGGCCACGTAGTCGGTTGCAAACGCGATCGCACCGACTACGGCGCACACCACCACCAGCCACACCGGCACGCGCGTGAAGTCGTCGAGCCAGGCGCCCCAGACGATGCCGGCGACCACCAGTACCGTGCCGGGCAGCACCGGCAACACCGTGCCGGCGATGCCGACCAGGATCAACAGCCAGACACCGGCCCAGGCCAACCAGGACGCATCGAAGGACAAGGCACACTCCCAAGGATGAGTTTCAGCCTCGCATCATGGCGGCAAACGGCGGCGCTTCAAGGCATCGGGTCGTGACGATGAACTTCGATTTCGACGCTGCGGTGCAGGCGCCGTTTCGCATGCAGCCCGGCCTGCGCCGGCTCGACGCCGGCGCGCTGCAACTGACCCCGCTCGCCCCGGGCTCGCGCCATCAGCGCGAAAAGATCGCCGTGCTGTCGGCGCATGCGCCGCTTGCGCTGGCGGTGCATCCCGGCTTCGATGCCACCGCGGCGCTGCACGCGCTGGCAGCTCACGCGGCGCAGGAGCATGGCGCGGCGTTCGAGTGGGACGGGCAGCGCGCCGTGGCGAATCACCTCGGCGCCGCGGTTGCGAACGACGAGCCGCAGCAACAGCGTGCCGGCGTGTTCGGCCTCGGCGATGAAATCACGCGCTGTCTGCTCGGCCTGCCTGCCGGCTGGCGCCTGGCCGGGCTGTTGTGCCTGTCGTTTGCCGAGGACTTTGCCGTCGTCGATGGCAGCGACGCCACGATCCCGTGGATCGCCGCCTGCCTGCCCTCGCATTGGGCGCCGCAGCGCAAGGTCGGCCGCCACTTTGCCGAGGTGCACGGCCCGGTGGCCGACAACGCGATGCTCGTGCGCGCCGGCGAGCACCTGACGCGCATGGTCTGCGGCGACGAGCGCTGGGAGCGCTTCGTCTGGAACGTGACGCGCCAGCCGCGCCTGAATGCGCATCCTGACCTCACTGATCCGGCGCCGTGGCCGGCCGATGCGTTTGCCGACGCCGCTGCGCCGCGCGCGTGGTGGCGCACCGAGCGCCAGACCTTCATACCGCTGCCGCAGCTCACGCAGGCGGTGTTCACGATCGGCGTCGATACGCAGCCGCTGGCCGCTGCGATCGACACGCCGCACAAGGCGGCACGCCTTCACGCCGCGATCGCCTCGATGAGCGACGCAGTGCTGGCCTATCGCAGCCTGGCCAGTGTGCGTGCGCCGTTGCTGGCGTGGCTCGAATCAAGAGCGTGAAGACCGAGCCGATCGTTCCTGCCGCGATCGACTTCGCGCGCGACGTGCCGCACTCGCCGGCGTTCGACGACATCTACCACCCGCGTGAAGGCTCACTCGAACAAGCACGCACCGTCTTCCTCGCCGGCAACGGCCTGCCCGAACGCTGGCGTGGCCGCGCCCGCTTCACGATCCTCGAAACCGGTTTCGGCCTGGGCAACAACTTCCTCGCCACCTGGGCGGCGTGGCGCGACGACCCGCAGCGCAGCGAGCGGCTGCACTTCGTGTCGCTCGAAAAACACCCGCCGACGCGCGAAGACTTGTCGCGCGCGTTGGCACATTCACCTTTTGCGCCGCTCGCACAACAGCTCGTTGCGGCCTGGCCGCCGCTCACCCCCAACCTCCATCGCCTCGCATTCGACGGCGGCCGCGTGCAGTTGCTGCTCGGCCTGGGCGATGCGGCCACGCTGGCGCGCGAACTCGTCGCCCGCGTCGATGCGTTTTTCCTCGATGGCTTTACACCCGCGCGCAACGAGGCGATGTGGTCGCCGCTGCTCTTCAAATCGTTGGCCCGGCTGGCTGCGCCCGAGGCTACTGCCGCCACCTGGAGCGCGGCGCGCGTGGTCCGCGACGGACTGTCGGCAGCGGGCTTTGAGGTGCACGCGGCGCGGGGCGCAGGCGCCAAGCGCGAGCTCACGCTGGCCCGCTACGCGCCGCGTTTCGCTCCGGTGGCGCCGCCCGGCCGCGTGCTGCCGGCAAGAGCGCCAAGCCACGCCATCGTCATCGGCGCCGGCCTCGCCGGAGCGGCCACAGCACGCGCGCTGGCGCAGCAAGGTGTGCCTTGCACCGTGCTCGATGCGC
>JANMHY010000240.1:0-8832 GCA_031375525.1 Burkholderiales bacterium | reverse complement strand
CGCAACTCGCATTCACGAGATCGTCAAGGAGCGCCGCGCCGTCACGGCCGATACGGCGGCTCGACTCGCCAAGTACTTTGGTGGCGACGCGGCGTCTTGGCTGGTCATGCAGGCCAACTATGACTTGAAGACGCTGCCCACCATGAGCGACATTCAGCGCCAAGTCCCCGTTCGAGAGCAGCTTGCGGCTTAAGCGAAGTAAAGCCGGCATGGGCACGGTTGCCGAGACGCCGGTCTTTGTTCGGTACGCGGTACAGGTCTGGTCTGGCGCCGAGCGCCAGGCGCGGACGCTTCAAGACTGGGAGCAAGGACGCCGGGAGCCGACAGGCGCGGCGCGCACGCTGCTCAAGGTGGCTGTCAAGCATCCGAAGCTCTTGCGCGCACTGGAAACGTGACGCCCAACTCCAACGTGCGCGTCGTGACCACAATCAGCCCGCCTATGTCATTCAGAACCGCTTCCTGCAGTTGTGGCCAGCTGCAAGCTCGAGTCACTGCCGAGCCGCTTCGAGTGTCGGTGTGCCACTGCCTTGCCTGCCAGCGACGCACAGGCAGCGTGTTTGCAGCGCAAGCGCGGTTTGCCAAGGAGGCCGTGTCCATCACGGGCACGAGCACGGAGTTCGTGCGCATTGGAGACGAGGGAACCAAGGCCACGTTCAGGTTCTGCCCGAACTGCGGAGCTTGCGTGTACTACACGATGTCTGGCATGGAGGACGCAGTGGCCATCCCAGTGGGTGCCTTCGCGGATCCATCGTTCCCGGCGCCAACCTTCTCGGTGTACGAAGAGCGAATGCACAGCTGGATTCACATGCCGAGCGGAATCGAGCGCATGGCATGAGCTACGCGACGCCGTGCACGTCACGAGCAAAACCATTGATCCGCAATCCATCGTGAAAACCATGAAGGCGAAAGAACGCGAAGCGCTGGTCCAGGCATTGAAGGCTCGCTTCGAGAAGAACATGCACCGGCATGCCGGCATCGCCTGGGCAAACGTACGCACCAGGCTCGAAGGCAATCCTGGTGCGCTCACGTCACTGCAAGCGATGGACGCCACGGGGGGTGAGCCGGACGTCGTTGGTCAGGACAACGAGTCCGGCCACTTCACCTTCTTCGACTGCTCCCCAGAAAGTCCTGCAGGGCGCAGAAGCACTTGCTACGACGTTGAAGCGCGCAAGTCCCGCAAAGAGAACGCGCCGGCGAACAGCGCGGTCGAAATGGCTGCTGCGATGGGCGTTGACCTGCTGGCGGAGGAGCAGTACCGAGCGTTGCAGCAGTTCGGCGACTTCGATACGAAGACCTCGAGCTGGATCAAGACGCCGTCCGACGTCAGAACACTCGGCGGCGCGCTCTTCTGCGATCGGCGCTATGGCAAGGTGTTCGTCTATCACAACGGCGCGCCGTCGTACTACGCTGCCAGAGGCTTCCGCGGTTCGCTGCGGGTCTGAACGTCGCCCGCGTATTCCTGGGTGCCAGACCTTGAAGCACCCTTGAAGGAAAGCCCCAAGGTCCTATATGGTGGTCGCGGGTAGCATCCGCGCACCCGAAACCAAAGAGGTGTCATCCATGACTGTGATCCGTCGCGCTCTTGCCTTGATTGCTGCCGTGGGCGCCGCGCTTGCGCTGTCCGGCTGCGGCTACAACCAATTCCAGACCTTGGACGACACCGTCAAAGGCTCGTGGGCCGAGGTGCTGAACCAGTACCAGCGCCGCTCCGACTTGATTCCGAACATCGTCGCCACCGTCAAGGGCGAAGCCAACTTCGAGCAGGAGACGCTGACCAAGGTCGTCGAAGCGCGCGCCAAGGCGACGTCGATGCAGGTCACGCCAGAGACGATCAACAACCCGGAAGCGTTTGCCAAGTTCCAGCAGGCGCAGGGCGAGCTGTCCAGCGCACTGTCGCGGCTGCTGGTGGTCACCGAGAACTACCCGAACCTGAAGGCCAACCAGGGCTTCCAGGATCTGCGCGTGCAGTTGGAAGGCACCGAGAACCGCATCACCGTGGCCCGCAACAAATACATCAAGACGGTGGCAGACTACAACACGCTGGCGCGCCAGTTCCCGACCAACCTGACGGCGATGATCTTCGGCTACGCGGTCAAGCCGAGCTTCACGGTGGCCAACGAAGCGCAGATCTCGACGCCGCCGGCGGTGAGCTTCGAGAAGCCGGCTTCGAAGTAGTGCGGCCGTCCGGTTGCTCTTGCTTCCTTCACAGCGTCCACCCCGCCCCGTTCGGGCTGAGGTATCGAAGCCCTCACGCGGCGTCCGGGCCTTGCACTTCGATACCTCAGTGCGAACGGTAGGTTGGCGCATGTTGCGGCAGCTCTGGCTGCTGCTGCTTCTCGCCGCTGCGGCGCTCGGCGCCGCGGCGCAGCCGCTGGTCGCGGTGCCGCCGCTTTCCGAGCGCGTCATCGATTTGACAGGCACGCTGACCGCCGTCGAGTCGCAGAACCTGATCGCCAAGCTCGCCGCCTTCGAAGCCGAGGCCGGGCCGCAGATCGTCGTGCTGATGGTGCCGACGACGCAGCCCGAAGACATTGCTTCGTTTGCGCAGCGCGTCGGCGAGACGTGGAAGATCGGCCGGCGTGATGTCGGTGATGGCCTCTTGCTGGTCGTCGCCAAGAACGACCGCAAGCTGTGGATCGCGCCGGCCAAGGCGCTCGAAGGCGCCGTGCCCGATCTGGCAGCGCGCAAGATCGTCGCCGAGACGATCACCCCGCGCTTCAAGACCGGTGACTTTGCCGGCGGCATCAGCGCCGGCGTCGATCAGTTGATCTCGCGCATCAAGGGCGAGAACCTGCCGGCGCCGACGGCGCGTGACCGCACTCGCGCGGATCAATCGTTCGGCTTCGCGCCGCTCGAGTTGCTGCTCTTTGCTTTTGTCGCACTGCCGATCCTGGCCACGGTGCTGCGCGGCATGTTCGGCCGCGGCCTCGGCTCGCTGGCCGCAGGTGCAGCCGGTGGCGGCATCGCTTGGTTCGTCACGCAGAGCCTGCTCTTCGCCGGCATCGGCGGCGTCATCGGCTTGGTGCTCGCGCTCGTCGGCGGACTCGGTTCGCGATTCGCGCGCACCAGCAGCCGCAACCATGGCGGCTGGGCGGGTGGCGGCGGCTGGACCGGCGGCATGGGCGGCGGTGGCGGCGGCGGCGGTTTCAGCTCCGGCGGCGGCGGCGACTTCGGCGGCGGCGGCGCAGGGGGCAGCTGGTGATGAGCAGGCTCATGCGCATCCTCAAACACCGCTCGTACGACGAAGCCGATGTGCGCCGCGTGCTCGACGACAGCGCCTTGAAGCGCCTCGAAGCGCGCGTGCACGACAGCGAGAAAAAACACAGCGGCGAGATCCGCCTGTGCATCGAGGCCGGCCTGCCGACCTCCTACCTCTGGAAGCGCCTGTCGGTGCGCGACCGCGCGATCGCCATGTTCGGCAAGCTGCGCGTCTGGGACACCGAGCACAACAACGGCGTGCTGATCTACCTGCTGTTCGCCGAACGCAAGATCGAGATCGTCGCCGACCGCGGGCTCAAGGCGCGCGTGCCCGATGCCGAGTGGCAGCGCGTCATCGAGCTGATGCGCGAGCCGCTGCATGCAGGCAAGTTCGAGGAAGGCCTGGGGCGGGCAATCGACGCCGTCGAGGCGCTGCTGGAGCGGCATTTCCCGGCGGCGGCCGGTGCCGCCAACCCGAACGAGCTGAGCAACAAGGCCTGGATCGGTTAGGCAGCTTCGCGGCTCAACCCGCCGCGCGCCGCCAGGCTGCGGCCGCGCTGCGCAGGCGCGCCGACAGGTGCAGCGCCAGGTTGCGGAAGATCAGTGCAGCGATATCGGGGTGCTCATGCTGCAGCGCCCGCAACGTTTGCGCCGCCAACTCGTAGAGCGTGCACGGGCCGTCGGCCCAGGCGTCGGCGGTGCGGCCACCGCCGTCGAGCACGGCCGTCTCGCCGAGCGTCATGCCGGGCGAGAAGCTGATGAAGCGCTGGCGCGCGCTGCGGTCGGCGTCGGCGCTGCCGACGATGGTGATCGAACCTTCGGTCAGCACGAAGACCGCGCTGCCGGCATCGCCTTCGGCAAACAGCCGCTCGCCGGCGGCAAGGCGGCGCTCGCGCAGCAGCGGCAGCAAGCGCTGCAGTTGCGGCGGCGTCAGGCCCTGCAGCAGCGCGCAGTCGGCCAACGGCACGGCCAGGCCCTGCAGCGGCACACCGGCGGCGGCGAGCAGCGCTTGCTCGGCGTCTTCGATGGCCTGGTCGGTATCGGCAAAGACCTGGCACGGCCGGCCCGGGCCGAGCACACCGTAGGCGCGCAGGGTCTGGCCGTGGCGCTGCAGGGGCGCGGCACCGGCCAGCGCCAGCCGGCAACCGCGTTGCGCCAGCGTGCGCGCCAACCGCTCCAGCACCACCGCGCCCGAGGCATCGACCGTGCTGACGCGGCGCAGGTCGAGGATCAGCACCTCGCGGCCCACCGCGCCGGTCTCGGCCACGTCGGCCAGGCGCTCGGCATTGCCGAAGTACAGCGCGCCCTCGAGTTCGATGATCTCGATGCGCGCGCGCGCCGGCGCCAGCAGCGCTTCGAGCGCGCCCGGATAGACGCGGCGCGACGGCTGGGCGCTGGCGTCGAAGCGCGCGCGCAGCAGCGAGCGGTTCATCGCGCGCACGAACAACGCCATCGACAGCAGCAGCCCCACTGCCACGCCGGCGGCGAAGCCGAGCCACAGCGTGACCGCGCAGACCACGGCGACGATGGCCAGACTCTGCCGGAGCTCGGCGCTGCGCTCGCCGGCCCACCAGCGTTGGGCGAGCTGACGTGTCCAGCCATCGGCGAGGCCGAGCGCGATCACCACCATCAGCCCCGCCAGCACCGCCAGCGGCAGGCGCGCCAGCAGTGACTGCCCGAGCACGAAAGCCAGGCCGAGCAGGATGGCGCCGGCGGCGGCCGCCCAGCGCGTGCGCCCACCGGCTTGCCAACTGGCGATGGCGCGCATGCGCAAGAAGACCACCGGCATGCCGCCGAGCAGGCCGCTGACGACGTTGGCGCCGCCCAGCGCCAGCAGTTCGCGATTCGGGTCGGTACGAAAGCCGAAGGCGGATTCGGTGGCCGCGATGCCGAGCACCGACTCGAGCCCGCCGAGCACGGCCAGCAGCAGCGCGGCGAGAGCCACCGCGCCGCCGTTGCGCTGCAGCAGATCGAGCGCCGTTCCGCCGAACAGCGACGACGGCGACAGCGGCGATGGCAGCACCGCCGCCACCGCTTCGAGCCGCGGCAGCGCCGGCAGACCGGGCCACAGGCGCGGCACCAGCTCGGCCGCCAGCACGCCGGCCAGCAGCGCCAGCAGCGCTGCCGGCAGCCGCGGCGCGCGCCGCATCAGCGCCCAGGCGAGCAGCGCGGTCCCAAGGCCGATCAGCAGCGGCGCGACCTGCATGTCAGCCAGGGCGGCGAGGCCCCGCCGTTGCCATGCGCCATCGGCCAGGCCGAGCAGCGGCGGGATCTGCGCGGCCAGGATCAGCAGCGCGACGCCGTTCATGAACCCGGCCAGCACCGGCTGCGGCACCAGGCGCGCCAGCGAGCCCAGGCGCAGCAGCGCCATGCCCAGCATCAACAGGCCGGCACCGCTGACGGCCAGGCCGGCCAACGCAACCAGCAAGGCCACGTCGGCGGGGCGGGCTAGATCGAGTGCGGGGTCGGCGGCCAGACGCGCGACGAGCGCGGCGAAGATCACCGCGGTGGCCGAACTCGGCCCCGCGGTCGGCATCGGCGAGCGGCTCAGGCCGGCCATCACCAGGCCGCCGCCGACGTTGCCGGCCAGCGCCGCCGCCACACCGAGCGCGGCGGCATGGGCACCCGTGGCGGCCAGGGCCAACACACCGAGCGTCAGCACCAGCGGCAGCGCGGCGGCAGCACCGGCGGCGCCGGCCAGGGTTTCGGTCAGCGCGCCGTGCAGCGCTCCGCCGCGGCGCGGCGCCGTGGCTTCAACCACGGCCGGCCACGGGTGCCATCGCGGCGACGTCGCGCCACAGCGGCACCTGCGTCAGCAGACGCTGGTGGCTCGACTCGGACAGGGCCTGCAGCTGGCGGCGCAAGGCTGCCTGCAGTTGGCTTGCCAGCGCATCGGCGCGCGCGTCTTGCAACGACGACAGCACGCGCCAACAGGGCAGGCGGGCTTCGCTGCCGAGCTCGGCCTTGCCAAGCAACTGCTCAACGCTGGCCAGCGCGGCAGCTTGGTCGCCGGCCAGGTGTTGATTGTCGGCGGCATGGGCCTGGCACACGCCGGCTGCGAGCAGCTGGCCCAGACCCTCGTACAAGCGTTGCGCTTCTTGCAGGGGCGCACGGGCTTCGGTGGGGCGGCCCTGCTGGCGCAGCAGCCTGCCCTGCAGCTCGCGCACCGAGGCCAGGCCCAGCGTGTCGCCGGTGGCCTGGGCCATCGCATCGGCCTGCGCAAGCTGCGCCGTCACCGCTGCCAGATCGCCGCGCACGAGTGACACCGTGGCCAGTTCGACGCGCGCGGCCACCTGGCGACGCGGCAGCTCGGCTTCGATGGCGTATTGCAACAGCCGTTCGAGCACGCTTTGCGCCGCGGCCAGATCGCCGAGTTCGCGCGCCACCGTGCCCTGGCGCTCCAGCAGCCCGCACAGGCCGAGACTGTCGTGGCCTTCGGGCGCGGCGAGCAGGCGCTCGAGCTCCGCGGCGGCTTCGACCAGGCGGCCCTGCTGCTTCAGCGATTCGACCGCGACCACACCCAACATCTGCTCGTACTTGTGGCGGCCGCGCGGCTCGGCGCGTGTCGCCTCGACGCGCCGCGCCCAGGCGAAGCCGTGTTCGAGATGGTGGTGCGCCGCCTCGTGGTCGCCACGGGCCAAGGCCAGCCAGGCCAGTTGACCATGGCCCAGCACTGCGGCCCGGGCCAAGCCGCTGCGCTCGCCCAGCGTCACGGCGCATTGAGCCTGCACGGCGGCTGTGGCTTCGTCACCTTGGCGGTCGGCCTGCAAGAACAGGCTGCAGGCCACGTCGGCGCGCATGGCGTCGTCGTCATGAGTTTCGGCCAGCGCCTGCTGTTCTTCGAGCAACGCCTGGGCCTGCTCGACGTGGCCCAGAGCCTCCACCGTGGCACAGCGGCGATCGAGCAGATCGAAGCGCTGGCGGGGATCGGTCAGCGCGGGCTGGGCCAGCGCGCGCGCATAGTAGGCGTCGGCGGCGCTGCGGGCATGTCGGCCGGTTGCTTCGATCGCGGCGCGGTCGAAGTAGGCCAGGGCCGAGGCGCTGTCGCCGGCCTTCTCGAAGTGGTCGGCGGTGACGGCGACGAATTCGCTGCCGCGCTCGCCGACGCGTGCGGCCAGCCAGCGCGCGCTGCGCGCATGGCCTTCGCGGCGCTGCGCCTTGAGCACGGTGCCGTAGGTGACCTCGTGCAGCAGCGCGTGGTGAAAGGCGTATTCGCGGCTGCCTTCGAAAGCGCTGCTGTCATTGGCGGCAAGGAAGCGGCGCTCGGCCAGCAGCGGCAGCGCCGCGGGCGCGTCGGGTTCCAGCGCGGCCAGCGCATCGGTCCAGAACACGGGGCCGACGATGCTGGCCTGCTGCAGCGCCAGCCGCGCCGGCGGCGGCAGCGCGTCCAGGCGCGCCTGCAGCACGCCGACCAAGGTGGCCGGCAGGCGCAGGTGGTCGAGGCGGCCGGGTTGCAGTTGCCAGGCGCTGCGATCGGCGGCGTCGACGACGCCGTCGTCGATCAGCATGCGCACCAACTCTTCCATGTAGAACGGGTTGCCGCCGGCGCGCTGCACCAGCAATTGCGTCAGCGCCGCCGGCGGCTCGGGCAGGTGTTGCAGCAACGCGGCAGCGAGCGCGTGGCCGTCGGCGGGTGTCAGCGGCAGCAGCAAGGTGCGGTTGTGGTTGTCACCGTCAGCCGGCCACGTGCTGCGCTGTTCGAGCAGCGCCGGCCGCGCCAGGCCCAGCAGCGCCACGGGCTCGGCCAGCGGCTTGGCGATCAACTCTTCGAGCAGCTCGAGCGAGGCGTCGTCGGCCCAATGCAGGTCGTCGAGCAACAGCAAGAGCGGCACCTGCTGCGCTGCGCCTGCGAACACGCGGCGCAGCGCACGCCAAGCGCGGTCGCGCAGCTCGCTGCCGCGGAAGGCCTGCACATCGGGATGCTCGGGAAAGTCGATGCCGATCAGCCGGCCGATCACGCGCGCCTGCAACTCGCCGCGCTCGCCGATCAGCGGCGCCAGCGTCTGCACGAGCTTGCGGCGCGCGCTGTCCGCGCCTTCGTCGTCGGCCAACGAACAGCGGCGGGCCAGCAGGTCGCGCAGCAGGCCATAGGTTTGCAGGCGGCTGGCCGGCTGGGCGCGCGCCAGCCAGACCTGGTGCGCCGCGCCGCTCTCAGCCAGTTGCTGCTGCAGCGCTTGCGCCAGACGGCTCTTGCCGACGCCGGCATCGGCGAGCAGCGTGATGGCCTGCTGCTGCCCCGACTCGGCGGCGCGGCGCACGGCATCGTGCAGACGCGCCAGCTCGTTGCCGCGGCCGACCAGCGGCGTGGCCACGCCGTCGAGGCCGCGCTGCACGGTGCGCTCGGTGCGCGGCAGCGCGGCGTCGACGAGGTAGGTCAGCAGCGGCTCGGTGCTGCCCTTGACCTGCAGCGGCGGCTGCGCCTGCAGCGCAAAGCGCCCGCGCACCAGCTCTTGCGTGCCGTGCGCGATCAACAGCCGGCCGGGCGGCGCCGCCTGCTCCAGCCGCGCCGCGATGTGCACTGCGTGGCCCATCGCGCTGTTGTCGGCCTCGACGCCGCCGCCGAGCACGACCGCGCCGCTGTTGATGCCCACGCGCACCGCAAAGCCCTGCAGGCCGAGCGACTGCTGCACCTGC
>JANMHY010000216.1:0-2771 GCA_031375525.1 Burkholderiales bacterium | reverse complement strand
CGACGGTGGCGCGGTTGGTGGCCAGATTGACGCTGGCCTCGATGACACCCGGCACTGCGCGCAGCGCGCGTTCGACGCGCGAGACGCAGGACGCGCAGGTCATGCCGTCGATGTCGAAGGCGACGTTGGCATGGGGCACGGCGTAACCGGCGCGCTCGACGGCCGCAGTCAAGGCCTGCGCGTTGACCTCGGTGCCGAGCTGCAGTTGCGCTTTTTCAGTCGCCAGATTGACGCTCGCCGAGGCCACGCCCGGCACCGCGGCCAGCGCGCGTTCGACCCGGGCCACGCACGACGCGCAGGTCATGCCGGCGATCGGCAGGTTGAGTTGCGTCAAGGTTGTCATGCACCCACCCTAGACCTTGACATGATGGCAAGGTCTAGGGTGACGGCATTGATGCCACACCAGGAGCCTGCCATGACGATCGAGTTGACCCTGCCCAACATGACCTGCGGCCATTGCGTGAAGACCGTGACCGCGACCGCGCAGCGCCTGGACCCCACGGCGCGCGTGCAGGCTGATCTGGCGACGCCCCGGGTGACGATCGACAGCAGCGTCGCGCCAGCGGTGATCGATGCCGCGCTCGCCGCCGAAGGCTACCCGGCGGCGCGCTCGGCCGGCAGCACGCGCACGTAGCGCACTTCGGGCGGCATCGTGCCGCGCAAGAGCTTGATCACGCTCTCGCGGCCGATGCGCTCACCGTCGAGGCGCTGATGCAAGGCGTCCACCGACGGCACGGCCTGGCCGTCGATGCCGACGATCAGGTCGCCTTCACGCAAGCCGGCCAGTGCCGCCGGGCTGCCGGCCTCGACCATGTCCACGCGCACCGCGCCGCTGCTCTCGAGCGCCAGGGCAGAGACCACGCGCCGTGGCAACACTGTGGTGCTGCCGCCCACGCCGAGCCAAGCGCGCCGCACAAATCCATGTCGCAGCAACTGCGGCACCACCCAGGCCGCGATGTCCACCGCGACGGCAAAGCACAGCGCCTGCGCGCCGCGGATGATCGCGGTGTTGATGCCGATGACCTCGCCGCGCGAATTGAGCAGCGGCCCGCCCGAGTTGCCGGGGTTCAGCGCGGCGTCGGTCTGCACCACATCGGGAATCAGCCGCCCCGTGCTGGCGCGCAGGCTGCGGCCATGCGCGCTGACGATGCCGGCGGTGACGGTGTGCTCGAAGCCGAGCGGGTTGCCGATGGCAATCGCGATCTCGCCGCGCTTCAAGTCGGCGGAGCGGCCGAGCGACAGCGTCGGTAAAGCGCCCGAGGCCGCGGCGTCGATCTGCAGCACGGCCAGGTCGGTGTCCGGGTCGTCACCGACGAAGCGCGCCGCGGCCTCGCGGCCGTCGGCCAGCAAGACGCGGTGCGACAGGCCCTTGATGCGGTCGCGCCCCGCGCGCGCCACATTTGGAGTTGTGTCGCGCCCTGCGCGCGCCACGTGGGAATTGGTCAGCAGGTAGCCGTCGGGCGTGATCAGAAAGCCCGAGCCGGAGCCGCCGCGCTCGCCGCCCCGGCCCACGGAGACGGCCACGACCGCGGGCGCAGCCCGGTCCACGACCTCGCTGACCGTGCGCGAGTAAGCGTCGAGGAGAAATGCGTCGTTGGCGCCCACGCCGAAGCAATTGGTGGCTGGCCCATGCTTTGCAAGAGTGGAAAGCCAGGCACCGTCGAACGGCCTCTCGTTAACCCGCAACGGCGGCCATGACCCGCCTGCCTACACTGCCCGCCTCGGTTGATCCCGACAGGAGACCCCTCGATCATGAAACGCCTTCTCATCACCGCCATCGCCGCGGCCGCACTCAGCGTCACCGCGCAGGCGCAAACCCTGCGCTTTGCCAGCCAGGGCGACCCGCAGACCATGGACCCGCATTCGCAAAACGAGTCGTTCACCAACTCGGTGAACCAGCAGGTCTATGAATACCTGGTGCACCGCGACAAGCAGCTCAATTTCATCCCCGGCCTGGCCACGGCCTGGGAGCAACTGTCGCCGCTGAAGTGGCGCTTCAAGATCCGCCAGGGCGTCAAGTTCCACGACGGCACGCCGTTCACCGCCGACGACGTGGTCTATTCGATCAACCGCGCCAAGGAGCCGACGTCGCAGATCGCGGTTTATGCCAACGCCATCGGCGTGCCGAAGAAGATCGACGAGAGCACGGTCGAGTTCGAGATGACCAAGGTCAATCCGATTTTCATGGAGCACATCCAGCCGCTGTTCATGATGAGCAAGGTCTGGAGCGAGACCCACAAGGCCACCAAGCCGCAGGACTTCAAGAACAAGGAAGAAACGTTCACGGTGCTCAACGCCAACGGCACCGGCCCGTTCATGCTCGTCAAGCGCGAGCCCGGCATCAAGACGACGTGGAAGCGCAACCCGAACTACTGGGGCAAGATCGAAGGCAACGTGCAGGAGGTCGTGTTCACGCCGATCGGCAACGACGCCACGCGCAGCGCGGCGCTGATCTCCGGCGAGCTCGATTTCGTCCTCGACCCGCCGCCGCGCGATGTCGCCAAGCTGCGCAACACGGCGGGCGTGAAGATCATCGACGGCCCGGAGAATCGCATCGTCTTCATCGGCATGGACCAGTTCCGCGACGAGCTGATCAACAGCAACATCAAGGGCAAGAACCCTTTCAAGGATCTGCGCGTGCGCCAGGCGCTGTACCACGCGGTCGATATCGAGACGATGAAGAACAAGCTGATGAGCGGCCAGAGCTTTCCCACCGGCGGCAACACGCCGTCGCCGAAGGCCTACTTCGCCGATCCGAAGATCGAAGCGCG
>JANMHY010000174.1:0-2162 GCA_031375525.1 Burkholderiales bacterium | reverse complement strand
GATGTCGGCGTCGAGGTCGGGCCGGTCAAAGGTAACGCCGTGTTCTTCAGCTACGACCGGCCGCACCCGAGCACGAAGACGCTGCACGGCGGCGCGCCGGTGATCGCCGGCGAAAAATGGGTGGCGACCAAGTGGCTGCGCGAGCGCGAGTTCAAATAGTGAATAAGGGTAAATACGGGTCAACGGGGCGGGAACTTCTTCGTTGAAGAGGGCGAGCAATTCCGCTCGGTCCAATTCTCGATCGAAACCCCCATGAACAAGCTCCTGACTGCCCTGGCCGCTCTGGCTTTCGCCGCTGTTGCCTCTGCCCAGACCGCCGCACCGGCTGCCGCTCCGGCCGTCAAGGCTGCCGCTCCGGTGGCCGCTGCTGCCCCGGCCGCACCGGCTGCCAAGGCCGAAATGAAGGCCGATGCCAAGCCGATGGCCGCCAAGGCCGACGAAAAGATGGCCGACAAGAAAGTCGCCAAGAAGGCCAAGAAGGCCAAGGCGATGAAGAAGGAAGAGAAGAAGGCCTAAGTCCTTCGGTCAACAGGACCACCCGGCTCCAGGCCGGACTCTTGATGAAAAAACCCGGCTCCGGCCGGGTTTTTTATTTCAGGAGACCTGGGGCGCCGTCGTTCTGGCCAACGCGGCGAGGTGGCGCTTGGCGGCGATCTGTGACCACTTGCGCTGCTCCCAGGTCTGCGGGCCTTGCAGCGGCCACTGCTCGATCAGCGGCGCCAACTCGCCGGCGGGCAGGCGCAGGTACGCCGGGCGGTGGCGGCGCAGCAGCCACACACCGGGGCAGAGATGGCGCGGCAGCGGCACATGCCGGTCGGTCACCCAATAGACGCAGCAGCGTTCGGTCCAGTAGCTTTGGCGCTCGAAATAAACCCGCCCGGCAATGCCGCTGTCGGCCGGCAGCAGCACATGGTCGGTGGCGGTTTCGATGACGGCGAAGGCGAGGTCGGCCGGCGTGTCGCCGCCGTGGCAGACCAGGACCACGCGCCGGATGTCGGCGGCGGCGATGCGGTCGGCGACTTGCTGATTGCGCAGCACCACCAGGTCGGACCCTTCCCAGCGCGTGGCCAGCCGTTCGTGCTTCATCGTCGGGCGCCTTATTGCAGCGATGGCCGAGACTAGGCCGGCACGGCTCACCTTGTTGTGAGCAGGCACTACAAAGTGCAAGCGTTGTCGTCAGCGGAGGAGGACGAGGGTGCGCACCAGGCCGTGATCGGGCAGGAGTCGGCTGCCGCCGAGATCGACGAGGCGCTGCGAGCCGGTGACGCGCCGAAGCTGGTGAGCTTCATGCTCTGCCGAGTTGCTGAAGCGTGCCCGATTCGATCACCTGCACCGCATCGCCCGACTGGTGCAGCGCGACGCACATCGCACGCGCGACCACGTGCGCGTCGATCGGGCGGATCGATGCCGGCAGCAGCGCAGAGATCGGCGTGAACACCGCGATCATCAGCGTCTCCATCGGCCGCGGCGCTTGGCCCAGCGTTTCACGCGGGCCGACGAGCACAGAGGGCCGCGCGATGACCAGGCGCTGGAAGCCCATCGATCGCAGTGCGGCTTCGGTGTCGGCCTTGACGCGGTTGTAGAACACGGCCGAATGTGGCCCCGCGCCCAAAGCCGAGACCACCGCCATGCGCGTCACGCCGGCGGCCTGCGCAGCGCGTGCGGAGTTGACGACGGCGTCGAAGTCGACCGCGCGAAACGCTGCTTTCGAACCTGCGACCTTGATCGTCGTGCCGAGCGCGCAGTACAGATCGTCGGCGGCAGGCACCGACAACGGCAGGCGCGCGAAATCGACGACCTGTTGTTGCACGCCCTTCGGCGCTGGCTCGAGCGGCTTGCGCACGAGGGCGTGCACCGAGCGGTAGCCGCTGTCGGGCGCCGCGAGTTGCTGCAACAGCGCGCGGCCGACGAGGCCGCTGGCGCCGACAACGAGGGCGGTGCGGGCGCGCATGTTCATCGGGCCATTGTGTGGCCCGTGAGTCTCAGCGCCCGCTGCGCCGCGGGCCGTTGCTCGTGCTGGTGCTCGGGCCACGGCCACCGCCCGGGCGTGCCGGTGCGCGGCCACCGCCACCGCCGCCGCGCGGCGCGCTGCTGCGGCCACGGCCGCCACCACCGCCATTGCGCTGCGTGCCGCCGATGCCGATCGTCATGCGGCCGAGCAC
>JANMHY010000119.1:0-1999 GCA_031375525.1 Burkholderiales bacterium | reverse complement strand
CAGCCAAAGCGTCAGCGGCTTTACGCCGCTCGGCTTCAGCCAGGTCCAACTGTTCGCTCAGCGCATTGCGTTGCACAGCGATTTCATCAGGCTTGCTGGCCAGGGCCGCAATCTCTGCTTCTTCGCCTTCGCGCCGCTGCTGCAGGGCCACATCTTGTGCAACTGACGATTCTTTGCGCGCGCGCCACGATGATTCCTCGCCTGACAATGCGTGCAAGCGGCGCGCACGTTCATCAGCCTGACGGGCCAAGGCATCGTAGGTTGCGCGTGCTTCCATCAAGTTTTGGCGCAAGTTCGATAACCCGCCTTGTTTGGTGGCAATTTCCTCGCGCTGCACTGCGCCGTCACCCAGATCTGTCAGCCGCGCATCGGCAGCGGCAAACTGATCGCGCGATTCTTGGATTTCAGTCTCAAGCTGTTGGCGGTTTTCATTCAATGCGGCCAAGCGCATTTGTACGGCGGCTTGCTTTTGCTTCAACTCGCCCAGCACATCTTTGGCTTTGTTGCGGGCTTCTTCAGCAGTGCGCATGGCCATGCGCGAAGACTGTTCATTTTCTTGGGCCGCACTGAATGCGGCTTTGGCCGCGGTGTTAGCATCTTCAGAGGTCCGCACCACACCTGACGACGTGTCGAGCGCAACGCGCAATTCGCTGCCACTTCCGGATGCAGCTTGGCGATCTGCTCTTCCCGGAAACCGCGGTCCATCAACAATCGAATCAGATGCGGGTAGCTCGTGAACGGCCCGCCGTTCGGATGGTCCGTCGTCAACACCACCTGCCACGGGTTGGCGACGAGCAGGAACAGCTCGAGCCAGATCGCCCATTGCAGTGCGTTCACATAACTCTGCTCGCGGTAGCGGAACGGCACGACGCCGCAGCCGGCATCGAGCTCGATGTCGGCGCCGATCCATTTGCGCGGATTCGCCAGCGCCGCGTTGGCATGCTGGCGCATCGTGTCGCCCGAAGCGGTGACGGTCTGGCCGAAGATCACCTGGCCGACGTCGATGCTGATCTGCGGGTTCGCGTTGACAGCCTCGGCAAGCTGCCGCGCGGCGGAAGAAAACTTCTTCGGCCCGTCGTTGCCGTAAGCGTGGAACTGCACATGCGTCAGGTGCGCCGGCAGGCCTTCGAGCGCGGCGATGGTCTCCAACGTCGAGGCGATGTTGCCCGCCACGCCGAGATTGCTGCCGTGGATGTGCAGCGGGTGCGGCACGCCGAGTTCTTTCAATGCGCGTGCCAACGTGTGCACAACTTGCCGCGGCGTCACCTGCCAGTGCACATGGTTCTCATCGACATCGAGCTTGCGCTGGTTGAACTTGAAGGCCGAGATGCCGCCGGGGTTGACGACCTTCACGCCCAGGGCCTTGGTGGCGTTGATCGTCCAGCCCACGTAGTCGCGGATCTGCGCAAAGTTCTTGGCCCCCGCGCCGCCGTCATGCAGCAGTTGCAGGAACAGCTCGTCGTTGCCGAGCATGACGTAGGCGCCGTGGTCGAGGATCGGCGTGTCGCCCATCTCCATGTGCGCGTGGCGCGCGTTGCTGGCCACCATCGCCGGCTCGAAGGCCGCGGTGTAGCCCATCTCGACATAGCGGTAGCCGGTGGCGAGCGTGCCGGGCGTGCAGGTGCCGCAGGAGGCGAGTTCGATCGGGTTGTTCGGCAACGCGAAAGGGTCGGCGCCGTTGCGGTGGTCTTCGGCCATCAACAGCCGCGCGAGATTCACCTTGCCGCCGCCGATGTGGGTGTGCATGTCGATGCCGCCGGCCATGACGACGCAGCCCTGGACGTCGATCTCTTCGTCGGCGAGTTCGGCTGTGTGAGCTTCGACGATGCGGCCGTCACGCACGACGAGATCGTGCATGCTGTCGGGCTCGGCCTGCGTCGGGTCGATGATGCGGCCGCCGCGCAATCGCAAGGTGGTCATGCGGTGACCTCTCGCGTGATCTGTGCGATGACATCCGCCACGCTCGGCAAGCCATCGTCACGCAGCGCAAACAGCGGCA
>JANMHY010000068.1:0-9304 GCA_031375525.1 Burkholderiales bacterium | reverse complement strand
CCCGACGCGCGCCGCCGTCGAAGATCGGCAGCACGAGCGACGGGCCGAAGCCCCATGCGGTGCCGTCGGTGCTGTTGCCGCCCACGCGCAGCAGCGAGGTGCCGAGGTTGCCGCTGAACGTCAGGCGCGGGTAACGCGCCGCCTCGGCCACGCCGACGTCGGCCGCCGCCGCCACCAGCGCGCGCTCGGCCGCGGCGATGTCGGGGCGCTGTTGCAAGAGTTGCGCGGGCAGCGTGCCAACGGCAAACGCGCCTGGTTGCGGCAGCTTGGCTGCGCTGGCCTGCAAGCGCGTGCGCAGCGCCTGCTCGGCCTGACCGGTGAGCACGACGAGGCCTTTGATCAACACCTCGCACTCGGCCCGCTGCGCGATCGCGCGATTGGCCGAATCGGCGGCGGCACCGTCGGCGAGCGCGCCGTTGGCCGGCGCTTCGAAACCGACGCGCACCTTTTCACGCGTCAGCTCGGCAGTTTGGTTTTGCGACGTGGCGTCCTGGTCCTGCACCTGCTGCTGCGCTTCGCAGGCGCGATAGGCCACGTAGCTGCCGGCCACGTCGGCGGCCAGGCTGACACGCGCCGCATGCCAGCCGAGCGCGGCCTGCTCGCTGCGCGCCTGGGCGGCGGCGATCTGCGCACGCGTGGCGCCGAACAGATCGACCTCCCATTGCGCATCGACGCCGACCGAGCCTTGCGTCGAAGCCACGAAGTTGCTCGCCGCCGACGAACCACGCTGCGCCTGCGCTGATGCGTTGCCCGCCGGCCAGCGCTGTGCCGTCCTGCTGCGCACACCGGCCCGCGCTTCGGCCAGCCGCGCCAACGCTTGCGCCAGCGTCGGGTTGTTCAGCTGTGCGTCGCGCACGAGTTCGGCCAGCAGCGGGTCATCGAAGCGCTGCCACCAATCGGCAAGTGCGGCGCTGTCGCCGCCATGGGGAAGGGCGCCGGCTTCGCCGCCGCGGGGCAACGTGGCTTGCCAGCGCTCGGGCGCGGCTTCATTCGGCGTCGCCGGCAGGCGCGGCGTGGCGCAGGCGGCGAGCAGCAGCGGCGTCGCGGCGCACAGCCAGCGCCATGGTGTTCTGCTGTTTTTCATTCTTTCTCCAAACCACGCCGTTTGCGCTCATGCGCGACCAGCGCCTCGCCCCAATCGACCAGCCGCTCGCGCGCACGCTGCAGCGCATCAGGCCCATCGAGCAGGCGCGGCGCCAGCGCGTTCATGAACTCGCGCGACATGCAGTAGTCGTGCGCCATCGCGATCAGCGCGAAGACCAGGCGGTGCACGTCTTCGTCGGGCTCGCTCACACCCATGTAGCGGGCGAGCAGGCGCGCGATGGCATCGTGAACCGGGCGGATGTGCTGCGCGGCGGCGGCGGCGAAGACGGGGGTCGGCTCGATCATCTCGCGCAGGTACAGGCGCATCCCGTCGTCGGCGCCCGGAACTGAGGCGCCGTCCTCGCCGACGAAGCCGCGCAGCAGGTGCTGCAGCGATTGCCCCAGCGTCAGTGCCGGAGCGTCGAAACCGGCGATCTGCGCGGCCATGCCTTCAATCGGCGCGCTGAGGACGGCGCGATACAGC
The DNA here is from genome assembly GCA_031375525.1 of Burkholderiales bacterium. Lineage (GTDB taxonomy): Bacteria > Pseudomonadota > Gammaproteobacteria > Burkholderiales > Burkholderiaceae_C > CADEEN01. Next base: position 7,737 of record JANMHY010000068.1, on the reverse strand, counting down.
CCTTCCTTGTCGCCGAAGTGATAGTGGATCGCGGCCGGGTTCAGCCGCGCTGCCTCGCAGATCTCGCGGGTCGAGGCCTTGGCAAAACCCTTCTCTGAGAAGATTCTGCTGGCCTCGCCGAGCAAGCGAGTGCGCGCACGCTCGCCCCTGTCGGCGGCCAACTCGGGCGGGGCTTTGGAGGACGGGACGGCTTTCATCGAAAGGCGCGATCCTAACCATCAAATCAAGCGCTTGCTTGAAAGGAAAGGTAAAGGCCCTCGGTGCCACTCTGACGCCCCAAAAGACAACGGGCCGCGAATGCGGCCCGTTGTGGGGGAACAGCTTGCTCGCGAACGCGGCGTCAGTGCGCCACGGCCACCTGCCCCGCGTACTGCGCCACCATGCCCAACAGGTCGTCTTCAGAATACGGCTTGCCGAGGTAGTGGTTGACGCCGAGTTGCATCGCGTGCTCGCGGTGCTTCTGGGCGATGCGCGAGGTGATCATGATGATCGGCAGGCCGGCCCAGCGTGAGTCGGCTCGCACGTTGCGCGCCAGGTCGAAGCCGTCCATGCGCGGCATTTCGATGTCCGACAGCAAGACGACCGGCGTTTCCTCGGCCAGCTTCTCGAGCGCATCGAGGCCGTCCTTGGCCGTCGTCACGCGGTAGCCCTCGCGCGTCAGCAGGCGCTGCGTGACGCGGCGCACGGTCAGCGAGTCATCGACGACGAGCACCAGCGGCGCTTGTTTGGTCGTGCTCGCCGGCATCTGCGCCGGCGTCTTGAGACCGCCCTGCGAAGCAACGGTGGCTTGATCGGCAAAGGCGCGCTGCATCGCCGCGCGTGCGCTCTGGCCGTAGAGCGTGGCCAGCGCCACCGGGTTGTAGATCAGCGCCGGCGCGCCCGAGGCCAGCAGCGTCACGCCGGCCAAGCCGGGCAGGCGCGCCAGTTGCACACCGAGGTTCTTGACCACCACTTCCTGGTTGCCGACGACTTCATCGACATGCAGCGCGATGCGTTGCGCCGCGCTCTTGATGATGACCACCGGCAGCGTGCGGCCCGGCACTTCGTCGCTGCGGCCGCTGCCTTGCAACAGCGCGCCGAACCAGAAGAACGGCAGGCTCTTGTCGCCATGCTCGAAGCTGCCGCGGCGCGTGGCCTCGGCGACTTCGGCCGACGGCACGCGGCGAACGATGTCGATCAGCGTTGCCGGCACGGCCACGCTGACGCTGCCGGCACGCAGCATCACGACCTGCGTCACCGCCGTCGTCAGCGGCAGCACGAGCTTGAAGTTGGTGCCCTGGCCGGCCGCGCTGGCGGTCTCGATGCGGCCGCCGAGGGCGTTGACGTCGTTGCGCACCACATCCATGCCGACGCCGCGCCCGGCCAGTTCGGTCACGGTCTCGGCGGTCGAGAAGCCGGCGTTGAAGATCAGGTTGGCGAGTTCGCCGTCACTCGGCGTGGCATCGGCCGCCAGCAAGCCCAAGGCGATGCCGCGCTCGCGGATGCGCGCCAGGTTCAGGCCGGCGCCGTCGTCGCGGAACTCGACCGAGACTTCGTTGCCTTCCTGGTGCGCCGTCACCGTGATCTGGCCGGCCGCGTCCTTGCCGGCGCGTTCGCGCTCGGCCGGCAACTCGATGCCATGCGTGACGCAGTTGCGCAGCAGGTGCTCGAAGGCGCCGCCCATGCGCTCCAGGACGCCGCGATCGACTTCGATCGAGCCGCCGACGATGTCCAGCCGCACTTGCTTGTGCAGCTCTTTCGCGGCCTGGCGGGCGACGCGGTAGAGGCGGTCCGACAGGCTCTCGAATTCGACCATGCGCGTGCGCAGCAGGTCGTCCTGCATGTCGCGCGTCAGGCGGGCCTGCGCGGCCAGATCGTCTTCGGCCAGTTGCAATGTGCGTGTCAGGCTGCGCTGTACGGTGGCGACGTCGTTGACCGACTCGGCCATCATCCGCGTCAGCTCCTGGAAGCGCGTGAAGCGGTCCATCTCCAGCGGATCGAAGTTCGCGCCGACGGCCTTGGCCGCTTCCATGCGCGAGCTGATCACGTCTCGGCCTGCAACTCGATGTCGCGCAGGTGCGAGCGCAGGCGCTCCAGGTTTTCCGTCAGGTCGCCGAGCGAGCCCTTCATCGTGCCGACTTCGGACTCGATGCGCGAACGCGCGATCATGACTTCGCCGGCGTGGTTGACCAGGCGGTCGAGCAGCGGCGCGCGCACGCGCACGGTCGACAGCGCGGCGGTTGCAGGCTTGGCGGTGACGGTGGCCACCGCAGCAGCGACGGCCGTCGGCGCGAAGCGTTGCCAGTCGATCGCAGCCGTCGCCTGCGGCGCAGCGCTGGTGGCCACGGTGGGCTGCGGCGTTGCGGCCACGGGCATCGCCGTGGCAACGGGTGCGACCTGCACAGCGGGCACTTCGGGTTCGGGCGTGCGCTGCGCTGCCGGCTTGGCCTTGGCGGCGATCACCGGCATCGGCCGCATCGGCAGCGGCTCGGGCGGCGTCACCACCGGCGCGGGCAGCGACAGATCGAGGTCCACCGAGGGACCGGCGACCAGGCGCTCGAAGGTGCTGCCCAGCGCATCGACCTGGGTGAACAGGCCTTCGACGTCGGCAGCAGAAACGCTCTGGCGCCGCATCAGGTGTTCGATCGCCGTTTCCAGCCGGTGCGCGATCTCGCCCAGACGCATCGCGCCGGCCAGGCGGGCGCCGCCCTTCAAGGTGTGCAGCGTGCGCATGCAGGCCGTCGGTCCAGCGGCGTTGCTCGGCTGGTGCGCCCAGTCGCGCATGCGCGAGGCCAGCTCGGGCAGCAGCTCGGCGGCTTCTTCCTGGAAGATCGGGAACAGCTCGGCATCGACCACGTCCACGGCGTCGATGTCGTCGTTGCCGTCGAACGCCCTCGGGCGCGAGACGGCACGCCGCTCGGCCGCGGCCGGCAACGCGTCCAGCGGCGTCAGCGTGTGGAACTCGGCTTGGCCGAGTGGTGCGATCGGTGCGATCGGTGCCGTCGGCACGCTCGGCGGCACGAAGGCCGCGATGTGGGCGACTGGCTCGCGCGGCAGGTCGGACAGCGGGGCCGGGGCTTCGACGCCCGGGCGCTCGGCCAGCGCATGCACGCGCGCTGCGGCCACACGCTCGTGATCGATCAGACGCTCGATCAGCGCCGGCGTCGGCGACTTCAGGAAGCCGGCCGCGAACTGGTGCAGCAGGCGGCTGATCTCGTCGGCGCTGTCGTTGAAGAGTTGCGCCTCCTGCGCATCGCCGACGCCGATGGCGTTCGAGCGCATCAACGCGTGCTCGACGAGGCGCGCCAGGTGCGACAGATCGGCAAAGCCGACGGTGGCGGAATTGCCGGCCAGCGAATGCGCCAATGCGATCGCGGTGTCGCCGACCGGGCGCTGGCTGAACTCGTGCGACCACTCGGCCAGCTCGACGCCGAGGCGGCGCGATTGCTCGTCGGCCTCGTTCAGGAAGATGTTGAACAGCGGGATACCGACACGCAGCGTGCCGATCATGCGGTAGGCCGGCTCGGGCGGCAGCGCGGGCGCCGCAGGCGCGTCGAAATGCATCGGCCCGGCAGCGCTGGAGGCGTCGGCCGGCGGCACTTCTTGCGTCGGCGCTTCGAGGGTCGAAGCCTGGAACTCGAGCGCCATCAGCGCCGAGACCACGTCCGGCGACGGTGCGCCAGCCTCGCGCTCCGGCGAGGCCAGCGATTGCATCGCATCGCGGCCGCCGACTTCGAGGTGGGCGGCTTCGCCGAGGTCGAGCTCGAAGCTGACCGGCGTTTCGGGCGCCAGCAGGGCGTCGAGCGGTTGCACGCCGGCGGCCGGCAGCAACGGGATCTGGTCGGCCAGCTCGTCAGGCAACAGGCCTTCGAGCGCCATCGGGCGCGAAACCGCGCCCATGTCAGCGGAACCCTTGGCCGGTGCGCGCGCGGCACGTGGCAAGGCCAGTTGGCCGTGGCTGCCGCTGGCGCGCCAGCGCTCGATCGCTGCCGTCACGTCGGCCGGGCTGTGGCCGGCGGCGCGGGACGCGCCGATGGCATCGACCCAGTCATTCATGTACGACAGGACGTCGTTCGAGAGCGCGATCAGCGGCGCGTCCGCGCCGTGCTGCTCGGCCAGGCGCGCGTTGTAGAGCTGCTCGCAGGCCCAGCCGGCTTCGCCGAACGCGGTCAGGCCGACCATGCGGGCGCTGCCCTTCAAGGTGTGGAAGGCACGGCGCACGGTGGTCAGCTCGCCGACATCGTTGCCGTCACCCGCCAGCGCGCCGAGTGCGGTGCGCGCGTTGCCGATGACCTCGCGCGCTTCCTCGAGGAAGATCTCGCGCATCTCGACATCGTCTTCGAGCCCGGTCTGGCCGGCCGGCGTCGGCGGCGACGGCAGCAACGGCAGCGGACGCGACAGCGGCGGCAGCTCGTCCAACGAAGCGGCGGTCGTGCTGTGCACGAAGTCGGTCATCGCCTGCGCGAGTTCTTCGCGCACGGCGCGGCGCTCGTCATCGTTGAGGGCGACTTCGAACGCGCTCTTGACCTGCTGCATGGTCTCGGCCAGCACCGGCTGGTCGGCGACCATCGCCTCTTGCGATAAGCGGTCGAGCTCGTGACGCACTTCGACCAGCGGCACCTCGGGATGCGACGCCGCCTGCGCCAGCGACTGCGCCTGCTCGATCAGGCGCGGCTCCACCGGCGTCAATGCCCCCGCTTGCGTGTCGAGGCCGCCGAACGCTGAGACGCGCGTGCGCCCGCGCGTGGCCACCACGGCACGCAACTGCCCGGCCTTGGCGTCGAAGGCGAAGAGCGCCTTGGCCATCGCCGGCTGCACGTTGAGCATGTCGATCAGGAAGCCCAGCGCACCGAGGTTGGTGGCCAGGCGCTCGGTGATCGCGGCATCGGGCGTCTTCTCGTCCTTGGCCGCGGCGGCCAGTGCATCGACATCGTCGCGCATGCGCACCACGGCCTGCGAAGCCTGGTCGAGGCCAAGCACCGAGAACACGCCGCGCATCGAATTGAGCTGGCCCGGCACCGGGTGCAGCAGGTCGGCCTTCACCGGCTCGCGGAAATACAGATCGATCGCCTTCTCGGCTTCGGCCAGCGAGGCCTTCAACTCCTGGACGACGCTGCCCATGGTCTGGCGGTCGGAGACGCGGCGGTAGAGCTCTTCCATCCACGCATCGAGCGGCTCGGGCTGGGCGCCGTGGCTGACTTTGTGGATGCGGTTGGCCAGGCGCTGCACGCGCTCGGCCTGCGCCGGGTGATCGAAGTCGCCGTCTTCGAGCGAGGCTTCGAGGAACAGCACCGCGGTCGCCACTTCCATGGCCAGCATCGGCGCCGGCGCCGCGCCCGACTGCACCGTCTGCGCCGCGGCCGCCGACAACGCGCCGCCGAGCTGGTCACCCGCCGGATAAAGTTTCTTCAGCGATTCGCCGACCAGCGCGAACTGCTCGTTGAGCGAGGACAGGCGGTGCAATTCACTGCCGGCCACCGCGGCCCAGCTTTCCTTGGCCGCATTGACGCGCTTTCTGGCTTGCACGATCGCCGCCGGGTCATGGCGGCCGAGCGTGGTGACGAGGTAGTCCACCGGCGCCCGCCGCGACAGGTTCCAGGCCTGGCGAACGGCCAGCAGGCGCGGCGCCTTGCGGCCGTTGCCGGGCGAGGTGGCTTGGGCACAGAAAAACAGCAGGTCTTGCGCCAGGCGCTGCGAGACATCGGCGCCGGCATCGGGGCGCGCCGACGCGTCATCGACATGCTCGGACATGCGCAGTTGCGCCAGCAGCCGCGAGGCGATGCGCTTGCTGTACATGTCGGGCACCAGCAGGTGCTGGCCCTGCGCTTCGAAGAAGGCGGCGGCCATATGCCACAGCGTGCCGATGTGGCGGCGCTTCTTGTCGCTGCCTGCGGCCAGGCCGGCGAACAGCTCGGACAGCGCCAACGCGGGTTCGCCCGCGCCCTGGCGCATCAAGGCCAGGGTCAGCGACTCGACCTCGCTGCGCAGCGCGGCGTCGAAGGAGCGCGGTCGCGCGCCGTCACCGGCGACGTCGCGCCATTGCCAATCGTGCGGCCACAGGTCAGCCGGGTGCACGCGGTCGGCGCCGGCCAGCTCCTGCACCTCGCGGTACTGCGGGAACAACGCCAGCGGCGACACCGGCTTGCCGGACAGCAGCCGCGACAGGTAATCGAGCAGCGCAAACGAGGCCTGCTCGATGCATTCGACCTGCTTGACACCGAGCTTGGCGGGACGCGTCGAGGTCAGTTTTTGCAGCGCGCCCTCCGAGGCGCGCAGCACTTGCGCCGCCGTCGGCAGGCCAACCAGTTCGAGCGCACCGACGCTCTGATGCAATTGCGCGCGCGCACTGCGCAGCACGCTCGGATCGACCGCATCGACGTCAGAGCCGGCCACCGCGTCGGCTTCCTTCAGGTAGCGGCGCAGCGACTTGTGCGCCGTCTCCAGCGAACGACGCAGCTCGTCATGCACCCACGCCAGCGCGGAGAGGTCTTCGATCGTCTCGGTGTCGTGCTGGAGGTCCATGCGCGAACTCTTTCTATGAGAGATAAACCGCGGCGCTCAGGCCGGCGCCAGGCATGAGCCCTGCGACAGCGTGAGCGCCTCGAACATCGATCAGGCGATCTTGAATCGGGAGACGGACGCTTTGAGTTCTTCAGCAGTCCGCGACAGCTCGCGCACCATCTGCGCCGTCGAGCGTGTGCCCTCGCCGGTCTGCTCGGTCACCGCAAAGATGTGCTGGATGTTTTCGGCGACGACGTTGGCCGACTTCGCTTCTTCCGACGCCTGCTTCGAGATGCGCTCGATCAGCTCGGCGAGTTCGCGCGTCACGCGGTCGATGTCGGTCAGCGCGCTGCCGGCCGCATCGGACAGCTTGGTGTTTTCGACCACGCCCTGCGTCGAGCGCTCCATGGCGGCCACCGCGTCTTGGGTGTCGGTCTGAATCGCTTTGACCAGCGCCGCGATCTGCTTGGTGGCGTCGCCGGAGCGCTCAGCCAGTCGCTGCACTTCCTCGGCAACGACCGAGAAGCCGCGGCCTGCGTCGCCGGCCGACGCTGCTTGAATCGCGGCGTTCAAGGCCAGCACGTTCGTCTGCTCGGTAATGTCCGAAATCAGCTCGGTGATTTCGCCGATCTCCTGCGACGACTCGCCCAGGCGCTTGATGCGCTTGGAGGTTTCCTGGATCTGCTCGCGCATGGTGTTCATGCCGCCGATCGTGTTTTCCACCGCCACGCGGCCGGTCTGCGCGGCGGCCAGCGATTGGCGCGCCACCGAGGCCGTCTGCTGCGCTTGCGTGGACACGGTGTTGATGCGCCCGGCCATCTGCAACACCGACTCGCCGGTCTCGCGGATCTCGCGCAACTGCTCGGTCGAGGCGGCGAGCAGCTCGGTCGAAGTCGATTCGACCTGCAGCGTCGTGTCGGTCACGCGGCCGACAGCGCCTTGCACCTGTTCGACCAGCATGCGCAGCTCTTCGACGGTGTAGTTCACCGAGTCGGCGATGGCGCCGGTGATGTCTTCGGTCACGGTGGCGGTCTGCGTCAGATCGCCTTCGGCCACCGTCTGCAGCTCGTTCATCAACCGCAAAATCGCCGCCTGGTTGGCGTCGTTGACGCGCTTGGCTTCGTTCTCCTGGCGCTGCGCTTGCACGCGCTGCGATTCGGCGAGCCGGGCGCGCTGGCCCTGATCGGCAACGAACAGACGCAGCAGGCCGAGGGCGGACAGTGCGGCGGCGGTCAGGCCGAGCAGGATCAGCGCGAT
>JANMHY010000060.1:0-4648 GCA_031375525.1 Burkholderiales bacterium | reverse complement strand
CCGTGCCCCATGCCAACGTCGCCTTCGACATCGACGGCATGACCTGCGCGTCCTGCGTCTCGCGCGTCGAACGCGCGCTGCGCGCAGTGCCGGGTGTCATCGAGGCCAGCGTCAATCTGGCCACCAACCGCGCCACCGTCGTGCACGGCGGCGTGGGCAACGCCGCACTGATCGCCGCGGTGCAGCGTGCGGGCTACGAGGCTCGTGTGGTTGCCGAACGCGGCGCTACCCCTGTGCAGACGAACGCCGACGCCGGCTGGCGTGTCGCCCTGGCCGCGCTGCTGTCCATGCCGCTCGTGCTGCCGATGCTGGCCGCCTTGTTCGGCCACCACGCGATGCTGCCGGCGTTGTGGCAATTTGCGCTCGCCATACCCATGCAGTTCTGGCTCGGCGCGCGTTTTTTCCGCGCCGGCTGGAAGGCCGTGCGTGCCGGCAGCGCCAAATGGATCTGCTGGTCACCCTCGGCACCAGCGCCGCCTATGGCCTGAGCCTGTTGCTGTGGTGGCGCGCGGCCGACGCCGTGCCGCACCTCTACTTCGAAAGCGCGGCGGTGGTCATCACGCTGGTGCTGCTCGGCAAGTGGCTGGAGTCTCGCGCCAAGCGGCGCACGCTGGACGCGCTTTCGTCGCTTCGCGCGCTCGCACCCGAGAACGCCACCGTGCACCGCGACGGTGTGGAGACGAGCGTGCCGCTCGACCAGGTGCGCGTCGGCGACGAGGTCGTCGTGCGCCCCGGTGAGCGCGTGCCCATCGACGGCGTGCTGGTCGAAGGCCGCAGCCATTTCGACGAGTCAATGCTCACCGGTGAGAGCCTGCCGGTCGCACGCGAGGCCGGCGAGCGCGTGACCGGCGGCGCGATCAACGCCGAGGGCCGCGTCGTCGTGCGCACCACTGCCGTCGGCGCCGAGACGACGCTGTCGCGCATCGTGCGACTGGTGGAAAACGCGCAAGCGAAGAAGCCGCTGATTCAGAAGACCGTCGATCGGGTGGCCGAGGTCGTCGTGCCGGTGGTGCTGGTCATCGCAGCGATCACGCTCGTTGGCTGGGGCCTGCTCGGTGGCAATTGGGAAGCCGCGCTCGTCAACGCGGTGGCCGTGCTCGTCATCGCCTGCCCTTGCGCGCTCGGCCTGGCCACGCCGACCGCGCTGATGGTCGGCACCGGCCTGGCCGCGCAGCTCGTGCGTGACGCGCGGGCGCTGGAGACGATGCGCCAGGTGCGCGTGGTCGCGTTCGACAAGACCGGCACGCTGACGATCGGCCGGCCGCGGCTGGCAGCGCTCGTGGCAGCAGCAGGCGAGAACGATAACGCGCTGCTCGCCAATGCCGCCGCGCTGCAGTCCGGCAGCGAACATCCGCTGGCACGCGCGGTGATCGAGGCGGCACGCGAACGCGGCCTCGTGGTGCCAGCGGCGACCGACATGCGAGCCGTTGCCGGCCGCGGCACCGAAGGCCGTGTCGGCACGCGCACGCTGCGCCTGGGCAGCACGCGCTGGCTCGCCGAGTTGGGGCTGGCTGTCTGCCTTGAGCGCCGCCGCCGAACAAGCGCAGAGCGAAGGCCGCAGCGTGTCGTGGCTGGTCGATGCCGATGCGTCGTCGGTGCGCGGCCTGTTCGCCTTCGGAGACGAAGCCAAACCCGAAGCGGCCGCGGCCATCGCGGCGCTGCAGGCCCTAGGGGTGCGCTGCGTGCTCGTCAGCGGCGACAACCGCGGCGCTGCGGCGGCCATCGCGCGCCAGCTCGGCATCGACGACGTGCGCGCCGAAGTGCTGCCGGCCGACAAGGCAAAGGTCGTGGCGTCCCTGCGCGACGGCCTGGCCCCCGGCGAAAAAGTGGCGATGGTCGGCGACGGCATCAACGACGCGCCGGCACTCGCTGCTGCCGATGTCGGTCTGGCGATGGCCACCGGCACCGACGTGGCGATGGAGTCGGCCGGCCTGACGCTGATGCGCGGCGACGTGCGCCTGATGCCCGAGGCGCTGGCGCTGTCGCGCGCCGTCACGCGCAAGATCTGGCAGAACCTGTTCTGGGCCTTCGCCTACAACGTCGTCGGCATCCCCGCCGCGGCGCTTGGTTTGCTCACGCCGGTGATCGCCGGCGCGGCGATGGCGCTGTCGAGCGTCAGCGTCGTCAGCAATGCGCTGCTGTTGAAGCGCTGGAGGCCGGAGCGGTGAACATCAGTGCAGCGTCGAAAGCCAGCGGCGTTTCGGCCAAGATGATCCGCCACTACGAAGCCCTCGGCCTCGTGCCCGGCGTGCGCCGCAGCGACGCCGGCTACCGCCAGTACGACGAGACCACGGTCCACCAACTGCGCTTCATCCGCCGCGCCCGCGATCTCGGCTTCGTCACCAAGGACATCGGCGCGCTGCTGCAACTCTGGCGCAACAAGCGCCGCTCGAGCGCCGAGGTCAAACGCATCGCGTCCAAGCATGTGGCCGCGCTCGACGAGCGCATTGCCGCACTGCAAGCGATGCAACGCACGCTGTCGCATCTGGCGCAGCACTGCCATGGGGATGATCGGCCGGAGTGTCCGATCCTGGATGACTTGGCGGGGCCTGATGCGTGACCCAGGGGATCACCCTGCAAAGCGCAAGACGGGTCGCTCGCGATCAGTCGGCTGAGCAAGCCGAAAAGGACAAAGGCCGCCAGTGCACGGCAATGGCGGCCTTGACGTCACGCCGGCAGCCCGGCTCAGCGGAAGTACGGCTCCTTGACCGTGCGCAACTCGCCGGGCAATGAAGACAGGTACTCGGCCATCGCCTTCAACTCCGGCAGCGTGAACTGCTTGACCTGGCCGCCCATGATGGCGTTGTTGCGGCCGACCTGCGGGTTGGCTTCGGTCTTGTACGACTTCAACGCCACGTACAGGTAGTCGGCGAACTGGCCGGCGATCTTCGGGTAGCTGCCGTCGATCGGCTTGCTGAAGTTCGCGCCGTGGCACGACGCGCAGGCGCCCTTGGTCAGCAGCGCCGCCACGGCGGGCGATGCGGGCGCGGCGCCGTCCGGCGGCGCCGACGCGGCCGTGCCGCCATGCTGTTCGTAAAACGCCGACAGGTCGGCCATGTCCTGATCGGTCAGCGAGGCGGCGATCGAACGCATCGTCGGGTGCTTGCGGTCGCGTTTCTTGTAGGCGGTGAGCGCCGCAGTGATGTACTTGGCGCCCTGGCCGGAGATCATCGGCACCTTGTGTACTTCCGGAAAACTCGCCTGGTAGCCCTTGATGCCGTGGCAGCCGATGCACATGGCGGCTTTCTTTTCGCCCGCCGCGGCCGAACCTGCGCCCGCTGGCTTGGCGTCTTGCGCCTGGGCAACGGACAAAACAGCCAACAAGGTGATCGAAATCAGCGCGCGCTTCATAGGGTGGTGTGGTCGGTCCAGAACAGCGCGCGATTATAGGGTGCCCCCTGGCGACGCCGAGCCGGTTTGCGCGAGGGCGCGCGCCCTGTGTCGGGATGGGCTGCAAGGCGCAAACCACAGCCATGGCCAACGCCATGGCGAGGATTTGCAACGCCGCAGACCGCCCGAGACAGGGTTGCGCGCACCGCGGAGGACCGGCTCGGCGTTGCCTATACTGATTCGATGAAATTCCAAGGCTCCGACGCCTACGTCGCCACCCCCGACTTGATGCTCGCGGTCAACGCCGCGATCACGCTGAAGCGTCCACTGCTCGTCAAGGGCGAGCCGGGCACCGGCAAGACGATGCTGGCCGAACAGGTCTCACAGGCCTTGAACATGCCGCTGCTGCAGTGGCACATCAAGAGCACGACCAAGGCGCAGCAAGGCCTGTACGAGTACGACGCCGTGAGCCGGCTGCGCGACTCGCAACTGGCGGGTGTCGGCGACGACAAGGTCAGGGACATCCGCAACTACATCGTCAAGGGCGTGCTCTGGCAGGCCTTCACCACCGAGCATCCGGTGGCGCTGCTGATCGACGAGATCGACAAGGCCGACATCGAGTTCCCGAACGACCTGCTGCGCGAACTCGACCGCATGGAGTTCTACGTCTACGAAACGCGCGAGCTGGTCCAGGCCAGGCACCGCCCCGTGGTCTTCATCACCAGCAACAACGAGAAGGAGCTGCCCGACGCGTTCCTGCGCCGCTGCTTCTTCCACTACATCAAGTTCCCCGACGCCGACACGATGCGCGCCATCGTCGATGTGCACTTCCCCGGGCTGAAGAAGGAGCTGCTCGGCGCGGCGCTGAAAAACTTCTACGACGTGCGCAACCTGCCCGGCCTGAAGAAAAAACCGTCCACGTCCGAACTGCTCGACTGGCTGAAGCTGCTGGTGGCCGAAGACATTCCGCTCGAAGCGCTGCAAAGCAAGGACGACAAGGTGGCGGTGCCGCCGCTGGTCGGCGCGCTGCTGAAGAACGAGCAGGACGTGACGCTGTTCGAAAAGCTGGTCTTCATGCAACGCCACAACCGATGACGGTTCACTGATGGCCTGGCCTGATTCGATCACGCTGCAAGGCCCGCACGCGACGCTGCGGCCGCTGTCGCACGAGCATCACGACGCGCTGTGCGAGGCCACGCGCGACGGCGAGTTGTGGAAGCTCTGGTACACGAGCATCCCGTCGCCCGAGGGCATGCGCGCCGAGATCGCGCGCCGGCTCGACTTGCGCGCGGCCGGCTCGATGCTGCCCTTTGCCGTC
>JANMHY010000038.1:0-3765 GCA_031375525.1 Burkholderiales bacterium | reverse complement strand
CAACTACGGCTTCAATGCGGCCAACGACACCTACGGCGACATGATCGAGATGGGCATTCTCGATCCGACGAAGGTGACGCGCATGGCGCTGCAGAACGCGGCGTCGGTGGCGAGCCTGATGCTGACCACCGAAGCGATGGTCGCCGAGTCGCCGAAGGACGACGCGCCTGGGATGGGCGGCGGCGGTATGGGTGGCATGGGCGGTATGGGCGGCATGGACATGTAATGCCGTCCGCTTCAACGGACGGCATTCGCCGCCGCTGAGCGCTCGATCATTGCTACTTGAAGGGGCCAGCGGCTTTCGCCGCTGGCCTTTTTTCTTGCGGGTCAGAATGAGCACATGCGCCGCTTGCTCGTTTTGATTCTGCTGCTTGTCTTCGGCATCGCTCACGCGCAAGAGCCGCGGCCTCGTGTTGGGCTCGTGCTCTCGGGCGGCGGCGCGCGCGGTCTGGCGCATGTCGGCGTGCTCAAGGTGCTCGAACAGCAACACATCCGCATCGACGCCATTGCCGGCACGTCGATGGGCGCCATCGTCGGCGGCCTCTACGCCAGCGGCCTCTCAGCACAGGAGGTCGAGCGCGAGGTGCGCGCGATCGACTGGACGCGCGTCTTCGAGCCGCGCCAGGAGCGCCAGCACCTGTCGCAGCGGCGCAAGGAAGAAGACTTCGAGTTCTCGGCGCTGCTCGAATTCGGCCTGCGCGACGGCGAGTTGCGCGCCCCTGTGGCCGCCGTCACCACGCGCCGCTTGGAATCGCTGCTGCGCCGCTACACGCTGCCGGTGCGCACCATCAGCGAGTTCGACAAACTGCCGATCCCGTTTCGCGCCGTCGCCACCGACCTGGAAACCGGCGCCGCTGTCGTCCTCGACCGTGGCGACCTCTCGGCCGCGCTGCGCTCGTCGATGAGCGTGCCCGGCGTGTTCTCGCCGATCGATCTCGATGGCCGCGTGCTCGGCGACGGCGGCCTCGTCAACAACGTGCCGATCGACGTGGCGCGCGCGATGGGTGTCGACGTCGTCATCGTCGTCAATGTCGGCACCACGCTGGCCGGACGCGAAACATTGAACTCCGCGCTCGGCGTCACCGCGCAGATGATCAACATCCTCACCGAGCAGAACGTGCAGCGCAGCCTGGCCACGATGGGCGAACGCGACGTGCTCGTCTCGCCGCAACTCGGCGTGCTGACCTCGGGCGACTTCGATCGCGGCGGCGAGTTCATTGCCCTCGGCGAGCGCGGCGCGCAGGCTGCACTCGACAAACTGCAGCCGCTGGCGCGCCGCGCCGATGAGTACGCGCAGTGGCGGGCCGCGTTGCCGACCGCGATCGCAAAGGCCACGCCCGACGCCCCGCTGGCCGCCGTCAGCTTCGACGGCAGCACCGTCACCAACCCGGCGCGCTTCGCGGCGCAACTCGAATCGCAACCGGGCCAGCCCTTCGAGCGCGGACGCGCGGAGCGCGACGTGCGCTCGCTGATGGCCAGCGGCGACTACCTGCGCGTGGACTACCGCATCGCGAGCCGCGACGGCCGCGACGAGTTGCTGTTCGACCTCGACGACAAACCGTGGGGCCCGAACTACCTGCGCGTCGGCCTCGACCTGTCCACCGACTTCGAAGGCCGCGGCAGCTTCAACCTGAAGTTCAGCCACAACCGCCACTGGCTCACGCCCAGCGGCACCGAGTGGCGCAACCGCGTGCAGATCGGCGCCGTGCCGTCGCTGTTCAGCGAGATCTACCACCCGCTCAACTGGACCATCGGCTTGTCGAACGATTGGTTCGTCGCCGCCTATGCCGGCATCGAGCGGCGCAACGGCACGCTCTACAACGAGCGCGGCGACGAGCTCGCGCGCTATAAACGCACTGACACCCGTGCTGGCTTCGACCTCGGCCAGCCCTGGGGCCGCTTCGGCGAAGTCCGCCTGGGCGTGACCACGCAGCGCGTCAGCGCCACACCCACGCTCGTCAGCGCCGCGATCGCCGATGTGGCGCAACCGCTTCGCGCCACCGACGTCGGCGCGCGATTGGCCGTCGTCGTCGATCAACTCGACTATGCGAACTTTCCGACGCAAGGCTACCGCGCCGTCAGCCAGTTGTCGCTCGGCGAAGGCAGCGCCGCCGGGCGCTTCCAGCAACTCGAAGCCTCGGCGATGGGCGTGCAGACCTTCGGCACGCACAGCTTCAGCTTGTTCGGCGCGGTGCGCGGCGCCAGCCAGCGCGAGCCGCAAGCGATCGGCCGCTACGAACTCGGCGGCTTCCACCAACTCTCCGGCTACCGCGACGGCCAACTGCTCGGCAACTACGTCGCCTTCTCACGCCTGACTTGGTATTGGCGCCTACCCTACGCGCCGCTGGCCGCGCGCGGCCTGTTCCTCGGTGCAACGGCCGAAGCCGGCAATGCCTGGGCGACGAAGACCGCCGCGCGTGAAGGCGATCTGCGCACCGGCATGAGCGTGTTCATCGGCGCCGACACGGGCCTCGGGCCGCTGTACCTCGGGCTCACACATGCACCGCGTGGGGAGACGGGGGTGGCGTTGTTTTTGGGGAGGCCGTAAGGCATTCCGGCCGAGCGTCAACGTCGTAACGCCAGCGCGACCACCACATCCGCCACGCGCGCAGGTTGTTCATGCACGATCCAATGCGTCGCATCAGCCACATGCTGCACATCAAGGTCAGGCACAAACACAGCGAGCCCATAGAGCAAGGCCGGCGGCAACGCGGTGTCAGCATCGCCCCAGAGCACGGTCGTTGGCACGCGCACCGTCGTCACCTCGGCCGGCAGCGCGAGCGTGTGAATTGCATCACTGGGCGACAGCGGTGGGCGCAGCGGCGACGCGCGGTAGTAGTTGAGCGCGCCTTCGAGGCCGTGTCGCCAGACCTCGCGGTAGCGCTCACGCGTGGCCGCGTCGAGCCACGCGCTGCCACCCATGTTTTCGAAGAACGGCCACAGGCGAGCGAAGTCGTTTTCTGCGAGCAGGGCCGCAGCATCGGGGCGGCAGAGGAAGTTCATGTAGGCGCTCGCGGCTTGTTGCGCCGGGTTGTCGCGCAACTCGCGCAGGAAGGTCGCGGGGTGCGGCGAGTTGATGATGAGCAGGCGGCGCATCAGCTCGGGTCGCAGCGCGGCGAGGTTCCAGGCGAGCGCGCCGCCCCAGTCGTGGGCGACCAGCAGGTCGATTGGCGCGCCCTGTTGCGCGATCAGCGCGGCGATGTCCGTCACCAAGTGCTTGGCGCGATACGCCTCGGCTTCCACCGGCGCACTCGATCGCTCGTAGCCGCGCAGGTTCGGCGCGACGCACTGCACGCGGCCTTCGAGGCGCAGCATCACCTCGTCCCACACGAACGCCGCTTCGGGAAAGCCGTGCAGCAGCAGCGCACGCGGCAGTCGCGGCGCTTCCGCATTCGCGCGGCACGACAACGTGATGCCGTGCGGCAGCGCGGTGTCGAAGCAGCGGATCGACAGACTCAAGACGGCACCCAGCCGCGCAACGTCAGCGCCACGTCTTCGACCCCCGTGCGCTTCAACGCCGAGAACAAGGTGATGCCGATGTCGGCCTCCTCGCTCGAATAGGCGCCGAGTGCGGCGGTCGTGGCGTTGAGCGACGCATCGGCCTCCTTGAGCGACAGTTTGTCGGCCTTGGTCAGCAGCACCAACAGCTTCACCGAGCCGTTGCGCACACGCTGCCCGATCCATTCGAGCAAACGGTGATCGAGCTCGGTCAGTCCCAGCCGCGAATCAGCGAGCAGCTCGACACCGGAAAGATCACGCCGCTGC
>JANMHY010000034.1:0-15280 GCA_031375525.1 Burkholderiales bacterium | reverse complement strand
CCTTGCCGTTGCCCTTGATCTTGGTCAGCACCGGGTCCCAGATGAAGGCCGCATCGATGTCACCGCGCTCCCATGCCGCGGCGATTTCGGGCGGACGCAGATTCATCACGTTGACGCCCTTGGCGTCCACACCTTTGCTCTTCATGACCGCCATCAACTGGTAGTGCGCCGTGCTGACAAAGGGCGTGGCCACCTTCTTGCCCGTCAGATCCTTGACGCTGTTGATGCCGCTGCCGTTGCGCACGATCAGCGCCTCGGCGTCGGCGATGTCGTCGAGGATCCAGAACAGCTTGATGTCCTGGCCTTGGCTGGCCGCGGCCACGATCGGGCTCGAGCCGGCTTCGCCCAACTGCACGTCGCCGCTGGCCATGGCCTTGATGACGTCGCCGCCGCCGCCGAACATGCGCCAGTTGATCTTGTAGCCGGTGGCCTTTTCGAGCTCGCCGGATTCCATCACCGTGCGCAGCGGCACCAGCATGTCCTGGTGGGCGAAGGTCACTTCCTTGGTCTGCGCCTGCGCCGCACCAGCCAGCGCGAGCGTTGCAATCGATGCAGTGAGCAGTGCGCGTTGAATCATCGTCATGGGTCACTCCTGAATGGCTGATCATGGTTATGGGGGGCCGCGCCGCAGCCCGATCGGACGCGCCGTGCACGCCCTGGCCGGCATTAGACCGTGCCCGCTGCGTTCCGGGTATAGGGCCAAATGCCTGGGAAATACCCGCAGGGGCGCCGCTCAGGCGCGCACGCGTTCGTTCTTCGGGTCGTCCACACAGCAGCCCTTCACGCTCATGCGAAGCGGGCGTTCAACGCTCGACGTAGGGCGGGGCCAGGTGCGGTCTCCCCACCGCGAACCTTGTTGTCCCGGCCCGCCGTGGGGCCCTGCGGCCTATGATCGAGTTGCTGCCGGAAAGCCCTGCGATGCCGAGCGACACCACCGATGCGAACATGGCGCTGGCCGGCCTCACCTTCAACGTTGCGCGGCTTGAACTGCGTGACGCCTCTGGCGAGCCGGTAACCTTGCGCGCACAGGCGCTTGCAGTCCTGCAGTGCCTGGCCAGACAGCCTGGGCATGTGGTCACCCGGGACGAGTTGATGCGCACGGTGTGGCGAGACGTCGTGGTCACCGATGGCAGCCTGGCGCAGTGCATCAACGAGATCCGGCGTGCCCTCGGAGATACCGAGCACCGCATCGTGCAGACGGCGCCCAAGCGCGGCTATCGACTGGTCACCGGCCGGTCGGCAGCAACCGACAGCGCCACCCCGTCGCTCGGCTTCGAACAGGACATCGGTTTCGCGACAAGCGACGACGGTGCACGCATCGCTTACGCGGCCAGCGGCGTTGGACCGGCGCTGTTGCGTGCGCCGCACTGGATGACGCACCTCGAATGGGACTGGCGCAGCCTCGTTTACGGCCCATGGGTTCAGGGTTTGTCGCAGCGCTTCCATTTGGTCCGCTACGACGGCCGCAACTGCGGCCTGTCTGACCGCGGCGTGGCGCCGGCCACGCTCGAGCGCTCGATGGCCGACATGAGCGCCGTTGCCGACACTGCGGGACTCGAGCGCTTCGCCCTGCTGGGCGTTTCTGGCGGTGCGGCCATCTCGATCCGCTACGCGGCGCAGCACCCCGAGCGTGTCAGCCATCTCGTGCTGGTCGGCGGGTGCGCACGCGGCGGCTTGCGACGCGGTGCGGCGTCGATCTCGGCGCAGCATCTCGATGCCTTTTGCAGCCTCGTCGAAGCCGGCTGGGCGCAGGACAACGCCGCGTTCCGCCAGATCATGACCTCTCAGATGTACCCGGGCGCCAGCGCCGCCGAGATGCGCTCGTTCAACGACATGCAGCGCGTCGCCTGCTCGCCGCAGGAGGCGTCGAATATCCGGCGGCTGATTGCCGGCTACGACGCCGGCGATGCGCTGCGCCACGTGCGATGTCCCACCCTGGTCCTGCACAACCCACACGATGCGATGGTGCCGTTCGAGGAAGGCCGGCTGGTGGCGTCGAGCATCGTTGGCGCTCGGCTGGTGCTGTTCGACAGCCAGAACCACGTGCCGCTGTGTGGCGAGCCAGCTTTCGCGCAGATGAACAGTCTGATCGACGAGTTCGTGCTCGGCGGGGCCGCTTAGAACCTCGTACCTGCTTTCGTGGGCCGCGGCGCCAGCGCGAGGCGATCGTGCCCGGCCACCTCGCACTGGCCATCGGGCCCAGGCTTGAATCTTTCATCGCAAAAATATCAGATTGCTCTAAAGACTCGGCGGCGCGTTGCGACTACGTTGTCATCCATGCCAAGCCCGGCAAGCCATGGAGCACCGACATGACCTCACGCTTGTGGCAGTTCGCAGCCGCCGCGATTGCGGCGGCCTCGCTCGGAGTCCTTGCCGGCTGCGCCGGTCCCTCCGCAATGGCAGCGACGGTCCGTCACGCCGACGTCAACGGCGCCCGCCTGGCCTATGTCGAGCAAGGTGAGGGGCCACCGGTCGTGCTGGTGCACGGCTCGGTGGCCGACCACCGGACCTGGGACCGGCATCGTGCAGCGCTGGCCCAGCACTACCGCGTCATCGCCTACAGCCAGCGTTACTTCGGCACCGAGCCCTGGAGTCCAAGGTGGCCGAAGATCGGTGTGCCTGTGCAGTCCGACGACTTGGCAGCGTTCATTCGAAGCATGAATGCCGGCCCCGTGCACCTTGTCGGCTGGTCGTCCGGCGGCACCGTTGCGATCAATGTGGCGTTGCAGCATCCAGAACTGGTGAAGAGCGCCTTTATCTACGAACCCTCACTCGTGAGCATCGTCACCGACAGCGTCGACCGCAAGGCCATCGCCGACGATCGCTCCGCGGCCTTTGGTCCAGCGCTGCAAGCGGTGCGCGCCGGTGACAACACGGCCGCACTGCGGCTGGTACTCGACGCCGTTGATGCCCGCAGCGGTGCGCTCGAGGGTTGGCCGCCGGCCGTGCAGGCGGTGGCGATCGACAACGCGCGCACGCTGCCGCTGGAGTTTCTCGACTCGGATCCGGCGCCGCAGATCACGTGCGCGCAGTTGGGTCAGCTGAAGCCGGTGGTCACCATCGCACGCGGCGAGCGGACCCGGTCGTCGTACCGCCTCATGGCCGACGAAGCCGCCCGCTGCGTCGGCGGCAACCGGCATGTCGTGATATCGAACGGCCGCCACCTGTGGCCAGCAGACGAGCCGCTGGCCTTCAGCGCAGAGGTGCTGCGCTTCCTGAAACAGCAGTGAAGGCGCCCGAGCGCCGCCCACCGCATCGACTTGCTGCCGCCGTGGCGCTGACCACGCTGGCGGCGAAGTCAACGACGGCCAGAGCGATCTGCAGGCTTGCCGGGTTCCCGTCGGCGCCAGCATCGAGCCCAGCACGGCTGATCTTCACACGGCCGATCGAGGAGTTCGGCGTGCAGCAACCCGGGCTGGCGCTCGAACTCGCGCTGTCGCGGCGGGACTGGCGCCAGCCGCCAAATCGCGGCACGATGCGGCTGCCAGGAAGCGGCGCGCCAGCCGCGCCGCGGAGGATTCGGCCAAGTCATGCTGAACGCATCTCGGTCCATCCCGGCCAAGCTCAGGCCGCCGCGCTTGCAGCGCGTGCTGATGCGCGAGCGATTGTTTGCACGCTTGGACGAGCAACGCGACGGCGCTGCGGTCTGGATCGCCGGTGCGCCGGGCGCCGGCAAGACAATGCTGGCGGCGTCGTATCTGCAGTCGCGCGCGCTGCGCGGTCTCTGGTACCGGCTCGATGCGGACGACACCGACATCGGCCATCTGTTCGAGACGCTGGCCCTTGCCCCGGCACTGCGCGCTGCCGCCAAGCGGCGCCCCTTGTTCGCAGCCGAGCATTTGCGTCAGCCGCGTTCGTTTGCTCGTGCGTGGTTCCGTTGGGCTTTCGACGCGCTGCCGCGCCCCGGCGTGCTGGTCTTCGACAACCTGGAGCAGGCCCCGCTGCCCGCGCTGCCCGAACTGCTGGCCGCGGCGATCGACGAACTGCCCGAAGGCCTGATGCTGATCGTCACCTCGCGCCACGCGCCGCCAGGGGCCTTGGCCGCAGCGCAGGTGTCGGGCGCATTGAAGACGCTGGCCGGCGCCGATCTGAACTTCGTGACCGACGAGGCTCGCCGCTACGCACTCGAGATGAAGCTCGACGAGGCGCGTGTGTTGCGCGCTGCCGATCGTGTCAAGGGCTGGGCCGCCGGGCTGCGATTGATGAGCCACGCGCCAGTGGAAGCGCGCCATGACGAGGCCTCGCCGGCGCTGCTGTTCGACTACTTCGCCGAGCTGCTTCACGACACGCTCGCGCCGCCGGTGCAGCAGTTGCTGTGGATCGGCGCGCTGCTGCCCTTGATGCCCGCCGAGTTGCTGGCCGAGCTGGCCGCGTTGCCGGCGGCCAAGGCCGAACTCGACCGCCTGTGCGAGCACAACCTGTTCATCGAACCGGTGGCGCAGCACGCGGGCGAGTACCGGCTGCACCCTTTGTGGCGCGAGTTCCTGCTGCAACGCGGCGGCGCCGCACTCGGCGCCGAGCGTTGCGCCCGCCTGCGTGCCGCTGCGGCACAGGCCTTCGACGCACGCGGCGACACCGACGCGGCGATCGATCTCTGGCTCGACGCCGGCGACGCCACGGCGGCGCGCGACCGCCTGTGCGCCGTGCTCGAGTCCAAGCTGGCCCTCGGCCAACTCGCGCAATGGGCGCACTGGGTGGCGCGCCTGCCCGCGGCGATGCGCGAGTCCGACCCCGACTTGCACTACGGCCTGGCACGCATTGCCTTCCTGCAGGAAGACGCGCGCGCGCTCATGCACTACGAGCGCGCCAGCGACGGCTTCGCCGCGCAGGGCCGGCTGCGCGGCCAGCAACTGTGTGCCGCCGGCGTGCTGGAGTGGAGCTACAACAGCGACAGCTTCATCGGCCACCGCCGCTGCTGCGAGCTGCTGCGGCATGAAATCGCTGACGACACGACGGACGATGAGATCACGCGGGCGCGCCTGCTCAACGGCCGCGTGCTGGCGGCCTTCTTCAGCGGCGACTTCGAGCGCCAGGGTGCCGCGCTGACCGAGTCGGTGCTGGCGCTGCTGTCCGCGGACGGCGCTGAGAACGACAAGCTGTCGCTGGGCATTTCACTGCTCGGCTGCCTGGAGCGCCACAAGCGCTGGCCCGAGGCGCAACAACTGGCCGCGCGCATGCAAGCGCTGCTGGCCGCACCGCGGCTCGGCTCGCGCCTGAAGATCCTGGTGCGCCAGCAGATCGCGATCGACCTGCATCGCCAGACCGGTGAGTACGGTGAACTCGCGCGACTGGCGCAATGCACGCGCCAGGAGGCGCACGAGCAGGGCTTCTCGGTGCTCGAATACGAAGCGGTCGCCGGCCTGTTCTATGCCGCGCTGTACACCGGCGACAACATGCAAGCGCATCGTCTGCTGGCCGAGCTGCGCGCGATGAGCGATCCGGCCAGCATCTATCACCGCCGCTTCGTGCACCAGATGCAGGCCTGGCTCGCGTTGCAAAGTGGTCAGCCGGTCCAGGCTCTCGCCCACGCGCAGGGCCTGCGTGAGGCCATCGCACGCAGCGAGATGCCGCCGGCCTTCGCGGCCACCTGGCTGCTGGTGGCGGTGCTGGCGCGCTTCGCGCACGGCGACGAAGCGGGCGCGCTGGCGGAGTTGCAGACGTTTGAGGCCGATGTCGAACCCGCGGCGCGCGTGCTGCTGCAAGGCCAGCGCCACGCCCTCGAAGCCTGGCGTTGGCGGCGCGACGGCGACGACGCACGGGCCGACGAGGCCTTGCGCACCGCGTTCGCGCTCGCCGCGCCGCTGCGCTACTTCCAGTTGCTGGGGCCGCTGCGCAGGCTGCTGTCCGAGTTGGCGGCGCAGGCGATCGAGCGCGGTATCGAGCCCGAGTTCACGCAGGCGCTGATCGCGCGCCGTTGTTTGCGGCCGATGGGCACGGCGCTGCTCTGCGCACGCTGGCCCTGGGCCTTGCGCATCGAGACGCTGGGCCACTTCGCACTGCATGTCGAGGGACGCGCGCTGGT
The DNA here is from genome assembly GCA_031375525.1 of Burkholderiales bacterium. GTDB lineage: Bacteria > Pseudomonadota > Gammaproteobacteria > Burkholderiales > Burkholderiaceae_C > CADEEN01. The sequence continues at coordinate 9,258 of JANMHY010000034.1, read as the reverse complement.
CTTCGACGGCAAGGCGCCGCGCAAGCCCCTGGCGCTGCTCAAGGCACTGGTCGCGCTCGGGCCGGAACCCGTGCCCGAAGCGGTGCTGGTCGACGCCCTGTGGCGCGACGAGGAAGCCGACGCTGCGCATGCCGCGCTCAATGTCGCGCTGCACCGGCTGCGCAAGCTGGTGGGGGCCAACACCACGGGCCTGCACGACGGCGCCGTGAGCCTCGACCCCTCGCGGGTCTGGATCGATGCGCGCGCGTTCGAGCAGGCCGTGACGGCCGGCGACCTGCCGCGCGCGCTGGCGCTGTACCGCGGCGATTTCCTGGCCGCTGAAGTCGACGAACCCTGGGCCGTGTCGGCGCGCGAGCGCTTGCGCGGCCGCTTCAGCCAGGCCGTGGTCGCGCACGGCCAGGCCTTGTCCGCGCAAGGGCGGCACGAGGAAGCGATCGAGGTCTATCGGCGCGGCATCGACACCGACGACCTCGACGAGGCCTTCACGCAGGGCCTGATGCGCTGCGCCCTGGGCTTGCGCAGCCCGGCCGCCGGCATCGCCGCCTACCTGCGTCTCAAGCGCACGCTCGCGCTGCGGCTGGGCGTGGCGCCGTCGGCGCAGACCGAGCTGTTGATGCGCGAGCTGCGCGCACAGTGAAACGGGCACCCCTAGATTGCAGAGCAGGTCGCGCGATCGGTTAGCGATCGGTTAGCCGTGCGCGCTACGGTGGCGCCATGCCGCTCAAACCCAAGGCTGCCGCCGCGACACCACCCCCGCCGGAAAGCTACGTCGTGCGCATCTACCGGCGCAGTACGTGCGCGCCGGCGCGCGTGGCGGGCACGGTCGAAGCAATCGGGCGCGGCGGTGAACGCAGCTTCAAGAGTCTGCGCGAACTGCAACGCATCCTGGCCGGCAGGCCGCCGGCCGACAACTGAGAGGAGATCGAGATGGAACGCATCCGCACGCAGTTGTTGGCCGCCGTGGCATCGCTGGCGATCGTGGCCGCTGCGGCCTTCACGCCCAGCGCTCGGGCCGACATCGTCACCGACTGGAACGAGCGCGCCGTGGCTGTCCTGTTGGCCGAGAACCTGCTCGGCAGCGGCACCGGCTCGGCGCGCAGCTTCGCGATGATGCACAGCGCGATGTCCGATGCGATCAATGCGGTCGAACGGCGCTACGCACTGCACGGGACGGCAGCGCTCGATGGCAGCGGCGCCTCGGCGCTGGCCGCGGCGCACGCTGCGGCGCGCCGGGTGCTGCTCGCGCTCTATCCGAAGCAGCAGGCGCAGATCGACAGCGCCTACGACGCGGCCATGGCCGGCATCGCAGAGGGGGCCGCCAAGTCCGCAGGCGTGGCCGTCGGCGAGAAAGCCGCAGCGGCGATGCAGGACGAGCGCAAGGCCGACGGCTTCACGAGCCCCAGCGACTACCGGCCCGCCACGGCGCCCGGCGTGTACGTGCCCACCACGATGCCGGTGGTGACCAACGTCGCGCGCGTCAAGCCCTTCGCGCTGCAAAGCGTGTCGCAGTTCAGGCCCGGGCCGCCGCCGGCGCTGACCAGCGCCGTCTTCGCCCGCGACTACAACGAAACCCGCGAACTCGGCGCCGCCAAGAGCACGCAGCGCACCGCCTGGCAGACCGAGACCGGGCAGTTCTGGGTTCTCGTCGGCAGCTACGCCTGGAACGAGGCCGCGCGCGGCCTGGTCATCGCCAAGCCCTTGGCGTTGGCCGACAGCGCGCGCTTGTTCGCGCAGCTCAACTTCGCGATCTTCGACGGCTACATGGCGGTCTTCGACGCCAAGTACGCGCACAATTTCTGGCGGCCCATCACCGCCATCCGCAACGGCGACCGCGCCGGCAATGCGGCCATCGAGCGCGATGCGCTCTGGACGCCGCTGATCGACACCCCGATGCATCCCGAATACCCCTGCTCGCACTGCTGCATCGATGGCGCGGCCGGCGCGGTGCTGAAGTCCTTCTTCGGCGGCGGCCCGCTACCGGAGTTCACGCTGACCTACAAGACCATGCCCGGCGTCGTGCGCCGCTACACCAGCATCCAGCAATTGGAAGACGAGGTGTCGATGGCGCGCATCTGGGGCGGCGTGCATTACCGCAACAGCAACGAGGTCGGCCATGCGCTGGGCAAGCAGGTTGGCGAGTACGTGGTGCAGCACCAGTTGCGCACGCTGCGTTGATCCCATCGAGGAGAACATGATGACCGTGCTCCATCGCCTGCTGCGTCACGCTGTCGCGGCAGCGCTCATGACCCTTGGCGTGGCCGCCCACGCCGACACCATCACCGACTGGAATGTCAAGGCCAACGAGATCCTGTCGGCCGCCCGGGTCGGCCCGCCGCCGGCCAACCGCGCGATGGCCATCGCCCATGTCGCGGTCTTCGATGCGGTCAATGCCATCACCGGCCGTTACCCGGCCGCCGGCCGGGTGGTGATCGACGCCGCGTCCGGTGCATCGGTCGATGCCGCGGTCGCAGCCGCGATGCGCGGCACCTTGGGCAAATTGTTCGCGGCACAGCAAACCGAGTTCGATGCGGCCTACCGGGCCGCGCTGGCGACCGTGCCCGATGGCGCCGCCAAGGACGGCGGCATCGCAGTCGGCGAGAAGGCCGCGGCCGCCATCCTGGCCTCGCGCGGCGGTGACGGCGCGACAAGCCCCGACGGCTACCGGCCCTTCACGCAGGCCGGCGCCTACGTGCCGACGACCGTGCCCGCGGTACCGCATTGGGGCCGGCGCAAGCCATGGGTCATGACTTCCGGCGAACAGTTCCGGCCAGGCCCGCCGCCGGCCTTGAGCAGCGCAGTCTGGGCACGCGACTACAACGAGATCAAGGCCTTGGGCGCCAAGGACGGCAGCCAGCGCAGCGCGGCACAGACCGAGATCGCGCGCTTCTGGGAGGCCACGCTGCCGGTGATTTACCACCCGCTGGTTCGTGCGCTGGCCTTGCAGCCGGGGCGCGACGTGACGCAAAACGCGCGCCTGATGGCAGCGGCGTGCATGGCGATGGACGATGCGCTGATCGCGGTCTTCGATGCCAAGTACGCCTACAACTTCTGGCGTCCGATGACGGCGATCCGCAACGGCGACCAGGACGGCAACGATGCGACCGAGCGCGATGCGCTCTGGACGCCGCTGATCGACACGCCGATGCACCCGGAGTACCCGTGCGCGCATTGCATCGTCTCGAGCGCGCTCGGCGCCGTGCTGCAGGCTGAGATCGGCAATGGCTCGACCCCGCGGCTCGCGACCACCAGCCCGACCCTGCCCGGCGTGACGCGCACCTGGACCAGCCTCGCCGACTTCACGCAGGAAGTGGCCAACGCGCGCATCTACGACGGCGTTCACTTCCGCAATTCGACCGAGGTCGGCAGCGCAATGGGGCGCAAGGTCGGCGAGCTGGTGGCGAGCAAGATGCTGCGCTGAAGGGCGCACGGCAAGCCAGTGCCCAACACAGGAGACCACGATGAAGTTCAGCACACGGCTCGGCGCACTTGCTCTGCTGTCCTTGGGTGTCGTTCAAGCCCTCGAAGGGAGATGACAAATTGATGCGCGCCGCCGCCGACGGCGAGGATGCCAGCATCAAGAACGTGGCGATGGAAAACCGGCTCTTCCCGATGCGCGAGCCCTCCGATAGCGTTAACAGGCCCTAAAAGGAAACGCCATGAAACGCAGAGAACTGATCGCCACGGCACTGACATCGCCCAGCCTGCTGTTGGCCGGCTGTGCCAGCCCGACACCACCCGCGGCCGGCATCGCGGGTGCCGCGAAGGCCCAGCTCACCGTGCTCTACGACGCCTTCGGCATGGTGCCGGCGCTGCGCAAGGACTGGGGCTACGCGGCGCTGATCGAAGCCGGCGGCAAACGCATCCTGTTCGACACCGGCAACAACGGCGACACGCTGGCGCTCAATGCAAAGGCCCTGGGCGTCGACCTGGCACGGCTCGACTTCGTCGTCATGTCGCACCGCCACGGCGACCACATGGGCGGCCTGGCCCAACTGCTGCGCGTGAACCCCAAGGTGACGATCTACGCACCCAAGGAAGGCTTCGGCGTCTATGGCGGCGACCTGCCCGGCAGCTTCTATCGCAAGAACGAAGCACTGCCCGCGGCGCAGCGCTACTACGACGGCAAGCCGCCAGAGACGATGCGCTTTGGCGCGGCCTGGCCGGATGCCGACTTCCGCCTCGTCGACAAGACTCTCGAAGTGGTTCCCGGCGTGCACCTGATCAGCCTGGTGTCCGACAAGCCCGGCACGCTCGAGCTGCGCGAGCTGTCGCTGGCGCTGGCCACGCCGCAAGGCATCGTGCTCGTCGTCGGTTGCTCGCACCCCGGCATCGACCGCATCGTCGACGCGGCGGCGAAGATCGACCCGCGCGTGCACCTGATCGCCGGCGGCTTGCATCTGCTGGTCAGCAAGGACGAGGACATCGACAAGATCGTCGGCACGCTGCGCGACACCTACAAGGTCGGCTTCATCGCCCCAGGGCATTGCACCGGCGAGCCGGCCTTCGCGGCACTGGCCAAGGCCTACGGCGAGCGCCACCTGTATGCCGGCCTGGGCACGACGCTGCTGCTGGGCGCCACGCCGCGCGCGCTGGCCGCGAACAGCCAAGGCGCGCCGGCGGCCCTGGCCGATGACGATCTGCAGCGCTACCAGGCCTTGTATGCCGCCAGCGGTGAGCGCCGGCGCAGCCTGTTCGCCGGCCTGCAGGGTTCGGCCGCACCCGGCGGCGCGTACCTCGCACAGTGGCGGCGCAGCCTGGTCGGCTGTTGTTGAGGCTGGGGCGCCGCCACGACTTTTCACAGGCACCGGCGGCCGACCTGGAGGCCAAGAAGTAGGACCTGTTCACACGAGGCGAGATGCGAAGTGTGAACAGAGTCCTGCGCGTCGCGCTGCCGAACGATCCCGAACCCCGCCTGTCGCAGCCGACCACTTGCGAAAACAAGCGTAGCAACTGGCGAGACGACAAGCCCGCGCGCTCGGCCCGTCGGGCGCGCTGACGCTGCGCTCGGGCGTGGTCAGGATTCGCATGCAGCGTGTAAGGTGGCGCCAACAGAATCGTGCCCACTTCGCTTGGAGCCACTGCGCATGTCCGAACCCTATGTCGTTACCCTGTCCTGCCCCGACCGCGTGGGCATCGTCCATGCCGTGACCGGCTTGCTCGTCGAGCACGACGCCAACATCACCGAGGCCGCGCAGTTCAACGATGCGAGCACCGGCCTGTTTTTCATGCGCGTGCGCTTCGAGGTGCAGGCGCCCTCGCCTGCACGTCTGCACGACGCGTTCACGGCGCTGGCCGCCACCTACAACATGCGCTGGGATCTGCACAACGCCAATCAGCGCATGCCGACGGTGATCATGGTCAGCAAGCTCGGCCATTGCCTGAACGACTTGCTGTTCCGCTACCGCTCGCAACTGCTGCCGCTGGACATCCGCGCCATCGTCTCGAACCACCGCGATTTCTACCAGCTCGCGGCGAGCTACGACATTCCGTTCCACCACATCCCCGTCACGGCCGACACCAAGGAGCGCGCCGAAGACCGGCTGCGCGAAGTGCTGGCGCACGAGAATGTCGAGCTCGTCGTGCTGGCGCGCTACATGCAGGTGCTGTCGGAGCGCCTGTGCAATGACCTGGCGGGCCGCGCGATCAACATCCACCACTCGTTCCTGCCGAGCTTCAAGGGCGCGCGGCCGTACCAGCAGGCCTTCGACCGCGGCGTCAAGCTGATTGGCGCGACCGCGCATTACGTGACCGGCGATCTCGACGAGGGCCCGATCATCGAGCAGGACATTGCGCGCGCCGATCACGCGATGAGCCCGGCGCAGTTGACCGCGATCGGCCGTGACACCGAGTGCGCGGTGCTGGCCCGCGCCGTCGTCTGGCATGCCGAGCGGCGGGTGCTGCCCAACGGGCACAAGACCGTCGTCTTCCGCTGAACACACGGCGCTCATTCCGCCCGACAATCCACCATCAAGCCAAGGAGACCGCCATGGGCCACGCCGAACCGCAAGTCAGCACCTCGCTGCAACCGTACTGGATGCCGTTTTCGGCGAACAAGGAGTTCAAGGCCGAGCCGCGCTTGTTCTCTCGCGCCGAGGGCATGTACTTCTACACGCCGGAAGGCCAGCAAGTCATCGATGCGTCATCGGGCCTGTTCTGCGTGGCCGCGGGCCATTGCCGGCGCGAGATTGCCGAAGCGGTCTATCAGCAGTTGCAGACCCTCGACTTCACCGCGCCGTTTCTGCGCGCACACCCGAAAGCGTTCGAACTCGCGCAGCGCGTCAGCGAGTACACGCCGGCGGGGCTGAACCGCATCTTCTTCGTCAACTCGGGCTCCGAGGCGGTCGATACCGCGATGAAGATCGCGCTGATGGTGCACCGCGTGCGCGGCCAGTCGCAGCGCCAGTTGTTCGTGTCACGCGAGCGGGCGTACCACGGTGTCAACATGGGCGGCGTCGCACTCGCCGGCATGGTCAACAACCGGCGCGCGTACGGGCCGGGTTTGGCCGGTGTCTATCACATGCGCCACACCGCGCTGCCGCAAAACAAGTTCGTGCGCGGCCAACCCGAGCACGGCGCGGATCTCGCGGATGACCTGCAGCGCCTGTGCAACCTGTATGGCGGCGAGAACATCGCGGCCTGTTTCGTCGAGCCGACCGCAGGCTCGTTCGGCTGCCTGCCGCCGCCCAAGGGCTACCTCGACCGCCTGCGCAAGACTTGCGACGACAACGGCATCCTGCTCGTCTTCGACGAGGTCATCACCGGCTGGGGCCGCATGGGCGCGAACTTCGGCGCGCAGGCCTTCGGCGTGACGCCGGACCTGATGACGATGGCCAAGGCCATCACCAACGGCGCGCAGCCGATGGGCGCGGTCGCGGCCAAGCAGGAGATCTACGACGCCATCACCGAGGCCGGCCCGAAGACGGGCATCGAGTTCTTCCACGGCTACACCTACTCGGCGCACCCGGCCTCGTGCGCGGCCGGCCTGGCGATGATGGACATCTTCCGCGACGAGAAGCTGATCGAGCGCGCGGCGGCGATGAGCCCGTACTTCCTGGACGCGATGCACTCGCTGGCCGATGCGCCGGGCGTGGTGGACATCCGCTCGATCGGCATGATGGCCGGCGTCGAAGTGGGCGCCGTGGGCAACCCGGGCGCGCGCGGTCATGAGCTGCAGAAAAAGCTCTACGACCGCGGCCTGCACCTGAAGAGCACCGGCGACACGCTGATCGTGGCACCAGCCTTCATCGCCGAGAAGAGCCACATCGACGACATCACGAACCGGATTCGCGACGCCATCGCGCACTGATCGCCCGGCAGCTCAGAGCAGGCTGCGTAGGCGCTCGGCCGCGGCCAGCATCGCCGGCAAGCGCTGCTGCGCCGCTGCCACCGACAGGCGCAATCGGCATGCAGGCCCGCACTGCCAGAATCGATCGGCGCCGTAGTCAGCACCGTCGCGAGCGACTGCGATCATTCGATCTTCAACGCGCGGCTCGAACTCTCGGTCGCGCGCGGCAGGCGCATCGTCAGCACGCCGTTCTCGACCTTCGCAGCCGAGGCGGTTGAGCGCGCCACGGCGGGCGCGTGAAGATGAATCCAGAGCCGCCTCAGCGCCGCGCCTTGCGCACGATCAAACCGCGGCGCTGCCGCACGCCTACCCTTGCGCCAGGAGGTTCCGCGATGAACAGCATTCGATCCATCACCGTGCACATCGACGCTGCGCCGCGCTGTGAGGTGCGGCTGCGTATCGCGCTGGCCCTGGCGCGCGAGTGGCAGGCACAGCTGACGGCGCTCTACGCCGTCACGCCGGCGCCGTTCACCGTGCCACCGATGCTGGCCGAAGGCAGCGGCCTGTACGCGCCGTCGGTCCTCGACAAGATCGATCGCGATCGGCGCACGCTGGCACGCGCCTTGTTCGACCGCGTGATGTCGGACGCCGGCAATGACGGCGTCAGCGTGCGCTGGCTCGACGCCGGCGACAGGCCGGACACGAGCGCGCTTGCCCAGCGCGCACTGGTCACCGACCTGATGGTGCTCGGCCAGCACGACCTGAAACTCACGCCGGGCATGATCGACGCCGACCTCGTGGCCTCGACGCTGATCGGCGGCGGTGCGCCAGCGCTCGTGCTGCCCTACGCCGGCAGCTTCATGGCCGACGCGCTCGCGCGCCCGGGCTTGCGCGTGCTGGTGGCGTGGAAGCCGACGCGCGAAGCCGCGCGTGCGGTGCATGCCGCGCTGCCGTGGTTGCAGCGGGCCGGCGCGGTGCACATCGCGGCGGACTCGCAGGCGGCGCCGGGCGCCACGGAGCTGCGCGACTGGCTGGCGCTGCACGATGTGCGCGCCGAGGTGCGCGAGCACACCCTGGCTGCCGGCGACCCCGGTGAGATGCTGCTGTCGCTGGCCGCCGACGTGTCGGCCGACCTGATGGTGATGGGCTGCTTCGGCCACAGCCGCGCGCGCGAGTTGCTGCTGGGCGGCGTGTCGCGCACGGTGCTGCGCTCGATGACGCTGCCGATGCTGATGGCGCATTGACGCGGCGTTGCGGTCGACCGCAGGCGCGGGCGCCGCGGCACGCGCGTCAGCGCAACGCCAGTTCGATGCGGCGCACCGCCGGCTCACTCTCCTGTTCGGACACCTGAAAGCCGAGCTGCGCCGCCAGGTCGCGCATCGCCGCGTTCTCGGCGAGCACGGTGGCCACCAGGCGCTTCGTGCCGCGGCCGCGCAAAAAGGCGATGACCTTTTCCATCAGGCGGCGGCCCAGGCCGGCGCCTTTCGTGTCGGAGCGGATCAGGATGCCGAACTCGGCCTGCACGTTGTCGGGATCGACGAAGGCGCGCACGACGCCGAGCGTTTCTTCGCCGCCACCGTCTTCGAGCGGCGCGGTGACGATGAACGCCATCTCGCGCTCGTAGTCGATCTGCGTCAGCCGCGCCAGCTCGCGGCGCTCGATCGAGCGCCGCGTGTAGAACAGGCGCATGCGGATGTCGGCCGGCTCGACGCGTCCCAGAAACGCCAGGTGCTGCGCTTCGTCTTCGGGGCGGATCGGGCGCAGCGTCGCCTGGCGACCGCGCCACTCGAAATGCTCGATCAGTTCTTGCGGGTACGGACGGATCGCAAAACGCGCCGCGCCGCCGGGCGCCGCGGCGCTGACACGCACGCGCGCGTCGAGCGCGATCACGCCGGCCGCGTCGGCCAGCAGCGGGTTGATGTCGAGCTCGGCGATGCGCGGCTCTTCGGCCAGCAGTTGCGCCAGCGCGATCA
>JANMHY010000032.1:0-2251 GCA_031375525.1 Burkholderiales bacterium | reverse complement strand
CATTTCTCGGCTGGCCTGTGCCGCCATTGGGGTGCTCGTTTGCTTGGGCGGCTGCGCCACACCGGCGGCAGACCCGGCGCGGATGACGATCGGAACGCTGCAGGCGCGCACCTTCCCGCCGGCATTGCATCGGGCCATGTGCGTGCGCAACGTCACTGGTGCCGATGAGACCAATCCGCTTTTCGTGTCGATGCTTTCAAATGACCGCTTGCGAAGTGCGCTCGACGCGTCGCTGAACGCGGTCGGTCTGAGCAGCGCCCCAGCGGCGTGCAAGTATCCGATCGATGCCAATCTGTTGGGGCTGTCGCAGCCAAGCATTGCCTACGATCTGGAAGTCACAACGCACATCAACTACAAGGTCTATGACGGGTTGGGCAAGTCAATCCTGCTGGAGACGGTCTCGGCCGCATTCACCTCGAAACTGAATGAAGCGTACGCTGCCACGGCGCGAAACAAGCTCGCCACTGAAGGGTCTATCCGCGCGAGCATTGGGAGATTCATGGACAAGTTGAGCGCGGTGAGTCTGCCGTAGCCCGACAAGTGAGCGTGCTTGCACAAGCAGACACGGCCACTTCAACCGTCGCACGCTACAAGGCGCTATTCGCCGACGATGCCGAGTGCATGCTCATGCGGCACTCCGCACAGCGAGCGGCACCACCCGGCACACCGTGTCCGTCCTGCAAAGGGGTCCGCTGAGTGATCTGTCTCCATCGTGGTCTCGGAGGGTGCTGAGCGGAGCCATCGCCCGTTGTGGCGGCGACGATTCAGCGCCAGTCTCAGGCCGATTGCGGCATGGCAGCTCGCCAGCGTTGCGCCCTGACTCAGACTCGCAGATTGGGCTGCGGGGCGCGCGTTCAGCGTCAAGAAAGCCGGCGGTCGTGTCCGACGGCTGATGGCAGATCTGCGAATTCGACAATTTAGAGGGCGCGATCAGACGGTCACCGCCCCACCGCCTCCCGCACGAACTCCAACCGATCCTGCCCGAAGAACATCTCGTCGCCGACGAAGCAGGTCGGCGCGCCGAAGACGCCGCGCGCCACGGCCTGTTCGGTCTGCGCCACCAGCGCGGCCTTGACCTCGGGCTCGGCGACGAGCGCGGCGAAGGCCTCTGCATCGACGCCCGCCTCGGCGATCACGGCCGCCAGTTCGCCCGCATCGCCCAGGTTGCGCGGCTGTACCCACATCGCCTCGAACACCGCATCGACATAGCGCGTGAAGGCCTCGGGTGGTTGCCGCATCTGCAGGCCGGTTGCGCCGCGCATCAGCGTCAGCGTGTTGATCGGGAAGTGCGGGTTGAAGGCGAAGGGCACGCCGTAGCGCGCCGCCCAGCGCGCGATGTCGCGGTTCATCCAGCGGCCCTTGGCCGGCACGCTCACCGGGCTCGCGTTGCCGGTGGCCTTGAAGACGCCGCCGAGCAGCATCGGCTTGTAGATGAGTTGCGCGCCGGTCTCGCGCGCGAGGCGCGGCAGTTGCGTGTGGGCGAGGTAGGTGGTCGGGCTGCCGAAGTCGAACCAGAACTCGATTGTTTTCTTCATGGGCTTCGATACCTCAGCCCGAACGGGCGCAGTGGGTTGCATTCATTCGATCACCAGGTTTCCATCCACGGCCGCAGGTCCATCTCGTGCGTCCACGCGCTGCGCGGCTGGCAGTGCAGTTGCCAGTAGGCTTCGGCGATGTGCTCGGGGTTCAGGATGCCGTCCTTGTCCTTCAGCGCGTAGCGCTGCGGAAAATTCTCGGCGATGAACTGCGTGTCGATGGCACCGTCGATCACCGTGTGCGCGACGTGGATGCCCTGCGGCCCGAGTTCGCGCGCCATGCTCTGCGCCAGCGCACGCAGCGCATGCTTGGCGCCGGCGAAGGCGGCGTAGCCCGCGCCGCCGCGCAGGCTGGCCGTTGCTCCTGTGAAGATGATCGTGCCGCGGCCGCGCGGCAGCATCGCCCGCGCCGCCTCGCGCCCGACCAGGAAGCCGGCCAGCGCGGCCATCTCCCAGACCTTGCGATACACGCGCTCGGTGGTGTCGATGACGTTGAAGCGCACGTTGGCGCCGATGTTGAACACCGCCACCTCGATCGGCGCGATCTCGCGCTCGATGGTCGCCACGAGTTCGGTCACCGCTGCTTCGTCGCGCGCATCGGAGCCGAAGCCGTGCGCCTGGCCGCCGCTGTCCTTGATGCTTTGTACCAAGGGCTCAAGTTTGTCGGCCGTGCGCCGCGTGACGCAGGCGATGAAGCCCTCGCGCGCGAAGCGGCG
>JANMHY010000029.1:0-2934 GCA_031375525.1 Burkholderiales bacterium | reverse complement strand
GGCGTGCCGGGCTCGCCGACGCCGCCCGGGTGGCGCTCGCTGGCGACGATGTGGGTCTCGATGCGCGGCGTGTCCTTGAGCGTGAGCAGAGGGTAGTCGGGAAAGTTGCGCTGCTTCACCACACCGTCTTCGATGTCGATGCGGCCGTAGAGCGCGGCGGTGAGGCCGAAGACGATGCCCGACTCCATCTGCTGCGCAACGATGCGCGGATTGACCACCGTGCCGCAGTCGATCGCGCAGACGACGCGGTGCACGCGCGGCTTGTTCTGCTCGATCGAGATCTCGACCACCTGGGCGACGATGCTGTCGAAGCTCTCGTGCAGCGCGACACCGCGCGCGCGGCCCGGCGGCAGCTTGCCGTTCCAGCCCGCCTTGTCGGCGGCCAGTTTCAACACCGCGCCGTGGCGCGGCATCAACTTCAGCATCGCCAGGCGAAAGACCACCGGGTCCTGCCTGGCCTCATGCGCGAGCTCGTCGATGAAGCTCTCGCTGAAGAAGGCGTTGTGCGAATGGCCGACCGAGCGCCAGTAGCCCACCGGCACGTCGTGGCGCGTGGCGACATGCGCGATGCGCTGGTGCGCGATGGCATACGGCAGATCGAACAGGCCTTCGCTGGCCGTCTTGTCGGGCAGGTCGATCGGTCCGGTGAGCGCCGGCAGGCCGCGCTCCATCCAGCGCGGCGTGATCGCGTCGCCGGCGCTGGTGGCGGCGAACGCTTCGGGATAACCGTCGGCGCCGAACGACGCGCGCAGCACGGCCACGCCGGCCGGGCGGTAGAAGTCGTGCGTCATGTCCTCTTCGCGCGGCCACACCAGTTGCACCGGCCGGCCGCTGGTTTCCATCGCCACGCGCACCGCCTGGCCGATGAAGTCGATGTCCAGGCGGCGGCCGAAACCGCCGCCGAGGTAGGTCACGTGCACCGTGACGTCATCGTCCTTCACACCGGCCACGCGCGCCGCCAGCGCGCGCGCCATGCCGGGCACCTGCGTCGGCGCCCAGACGGTGACCTTGCCGTCTTTGACTTGCGCCGTGGCGTTGATCGGCTCCATCGTCGCGTGGGCGAGGTACGGCGCGCGGTACACGGCCTCGATGACGCGCGTGGATTTGGCCAGCGTCTCGCGCGCGTCGCCCTGGCTGTGGAACGCCAGGCCGTCTTCGGTCCTGGCGCTGGTTTCGAGCGACGCCAGGATCGCGCGCGAGTCGAGCGCGCCGGCCGGCCGCGCGCGCCAATCGACCCGCAACGCGTCGGCGCCGCGCTGGGCTTGCCAATGCGTGCGGCCGACGACGGCCAGCGCGGCGGTCGAGCCGGCGTACGAGCCCAGGCGCACGATGCGTTCGACGCCGGGCAGCGCCAGCGCTGCCGCGTCATTGACCGCGCCGGGGCTGCCGCCGAGCGCCGGTGCGTGGCGCACGACGGCGTGCACCATGCCGGGCAGGCGCACGTCGATGCCGAAGCGCGCCGTGCCGTTGGCCTTGGCCGCGCTGTCGATCCGCGGCGCGGCGGTGCCGATGAGCTTCCACGCGCTGCGTGGCTTCAGCTGCACGGTCCCTGGCGGTGTGTTTGCGGCAGCCTTCGCAAACACACCGTAATGGGCGCCTTGATGCGCGCGCTCGCCGCCGTCGTGGCTGACGATGCCGGCCTCGACTTTCAATTCATCGACCGGCAGCTTCCATTGCAGCGACGCCGCGCCGAGCAACTGGCCGCGCGCGGTGGCGGCGGCCCAACGCAGCGGGTGCCACAAGTCGGCGATCGACGTCGAGCCGCCTGTTGCGTTGATGCCGAGCTCGCGCGCGATCTTGCCCACCACCCAGCGCCCGGCGCGCACCGTGCGCGATTCGGCGCCGGGCTCGCTGTCTTCGGGCTGCACCGGCAGCGAGCCGACGAACATCGCCACGTTGCCGTAGATCGCGTCGTGGCCGGCTTCGATCAACTGCACGGCGGCCAGCGCCACGTCGAGCTCCTCGGCGACCAGCATCGCCAGCGCGGTGTGCACGCCCTGGCCCATTTCGCTGCGCGGCATGACGAGTTGCACGCGGCCTTCGGGCGTGACGCGCAGCCAGCCGTTGAGCGCAACGCCGTCGCCGTGGCCGTCGAGCAAGGACGGCGTGCCGAGCCGGCTGCGCGGCGGCATCACGCCCCAGCCGACGACGAGCGCGCCGGCAACGCTCAGGCCGCTCAGAAGCAGGGATCGCCGCTTCACGTCGACATCAATCGACCTTCGCCCCCGACGCCTTGACGACCCGGGCCCACTTCGCCGTTTCGGCGGCGATGTGGCGCGCGAACTCGGCGCTCGTCATGCCGCTGGGCACGGCGCCTTGCGATTGCAGGCGTTCCTTCAGGGCCGGCGAGCCGAGGGCCTTGGCGGTTTCGGCCTGCACCCGGTTGACGATCTCCATCGGCGTTCCCGCCGGCGCGAGCAGGCCGAACCACGAGCTGGCTTCGAAGCCCTTCAGCGCTGCGCCGCCGGCCTCTTCGATGGTCGGCAACTCGGGCAATGCCGCAGAGCGCGTGCTGCTGGTCACCGCCAGCGCGGTCAGCCGGCCCGACTTGATGTGCGGCAGCGCCGACGGCAGGTTGTCGAACATCAGGTCAGTGTTGCCGGCAATGAGATCGATCAGCGCCGGGCCCGAGCCGCCGTACGGCAGGTGCAGCATGAAGGTGCCGGTCATGGTCTTGAACAACTCGCCGGCGAGGTGGATCGACGTGCCGTTGCCCGAGCTGGCCATGTTCAGCTTGCCCGGACGCTGGCGCGCAAACGCGATCAGCGTGGCCACGCTGTCGATGCCGTTCTGCTGCGCATGCACCGGGTTCATCACCAGCACGTTCGGCACGCCGGCGACGAGCGTGATCGGCACGAAGTCCTTGACGTGGTCGTAGGGCATCTTCGCGTACAGCGCCGGGTTGATGGCGTGCGTGCCCACCGTGCCCATCAA
>JANMHY010000984.1:0-2109 GCA_031375525.1 Burkholderiales bacterium | reverse complement strand
GGCACGAGCACGACGATCAGATTGATGAACGCCGTGACGTCCAGCTCTGCCGTGTGTTTGCGGATGCGGCGTGAGCGCATGGCTTGTCCTTCTTCGAGCCAGCGATCAGCGCGTGCTGGACTGCTCGGCCTTCAGGCGCTGCGTCACGTTCAGGAAGCTGATCTTCGCGGCTTCGAGGCCGTCGACGATCTCGCTCGTGCGCGCTTGCAGGAAAGAGTGGATCAGCAAAAACGGAATCGCTATCGCCAGCGCGAAGGCGGTGTTGTTCATCGCGATCGAGATCGACGCCGACAGCAGCTCGGCCTTCTCCGCCGGGTTGACCTGCGCCACCGCCGTGAAGCCCTTGATCAGGCCGATGATGGTGCCGAGCAGGCCGACCAGCGTGATCACGCTGGCGAACGTGGCGATGTAATGCGTGCGCTTCTCGAGGCGCGGCACGATTTCCATCATGCCCTCTTCCATCGCCGCGTCGATGTCTTCGCGGCGGCCGGGGCTTTGCATGCGGTTCAGGCCGTTGGAAACGATCTTGCCGACGGCGGCGTCACTGCTCGACGCCATTTGCTGAACTTCCTTCAGCTTGCCGTTTTGCAGGTGCGGCTGGATCTTGTCCCACAGCGCGCGGTTCTGCGAACGGGCCTTCGCCAAGAAGACGAAGCGCTCGATGGCAATGGCCAGACCGATCGCGGCGATCAGGATGCTGGGGTAGATGGCCAGGCCGCTGTCCTGGAAGAACTTGATTGCGAATTCGAAAATGTTCATGAGAGGGGTCCTGACTTACTTGGTGGGCGTTTTGGCTTGCGCTTCGATCTGTCCGTGGTAGTTCACCTGCCGGCGAAACACATCACGATCGACGGGGGCGAGCGCTTCGTCGAGCACAGACTGCAATGGTCGTCCTGCCAGCGCGCCGGGCAAGGGCTTTTTCCACGGCACGATGTACAGAACTTTTGGTAACTCGCGATTGCCGATGATCTGCGTGCGGTCGATGTCGGCGCGGTCTTGCGCGAACGCAGTGCAGGCGACGCCGATCGTCGTCAGTGCAAGGAGGCGTTTCATCGTCATCACTCCTTCTTGCTGACTTTGACGTCGGCCTGGGCGACGCTGGCCGGCTTGCGATTGCGCAAGTCAGCCACCCATTTGCCGACCGCGGCATCACCGGCCGGCGAGAGCGCGAGATAGCGCTCGTAGTGCACCAGCGCCAGCGTGTTGTCGCCGAGGTAGAGGTCGAGCAGCACGCCGAGGTTCAAGTGCGCGTCGGCATAGTTCGCATCGAGCGCGATCGCCTGCTCGTAGGCCTCGCGCGCCTTGTTGAACTGGCCCTTGTGGCGATAGCTGACGCCGAGCTGGTTGTAGAACACCGGCTGCTTCGGGCTCACCTTCACCGCCTGTTCGAGCGCGGCCACCGACTCGTCGTGCTTGCCGGCGCTGCGCAGGATCAGGCCGAGGTTGGCGTGCGCGCCGCCGAGCTCGGGGTGCCTGGCAATCACGTCGCGGAATCCGCGCTCGGAGTCGGCCGTACGGCCAGCGCGCAAGGCGGCGCGTGCGGCATCGAAGGCGGCTTGCGCTTGCGGATTCACCGGCGCTTCCGATGGAGTTACCGCAGCCACCGCCGTCGTGACGACCTGCTGCACGGCCTCCACCGGCTTCTACACGACCTCGGGCGCGCTCGCGCATGCGCCGAGCAGCGCCATCATGCAAACAGCCAGCGCTGTCTTTGCTCCCTCTCCCGCGTGCGGGAGAGGGTTGGGGTGAGGGTGGGCGCGCGCCACCACCCTCACCCCTGCCCTCTCCCGCACGCGGGAGAGGGAGAAATTCGGCTCAGCGGATTTCATTGACTACTCCTTCCGATCGTTCCACACGCGCGTACTTGCCCGGCTTCAACATGCGCAGCGCGGCAAAACTCTTCTGCACCCACTCGTCGTACACGCCTTTGGCGGTGCGCTTGGCGTTGACCTCGTGCAGCTCGATCGCCTTCTCCTCGAACGGGAAGGCTTGCTCTTCGAGCAGCACGTTGTACTGTTCGAGTTCCAGCTTCTTCAGGCCCTTCGGACGCTGCGAATTGAGCATCGCCTTGCCGAAGTCCTGGTACAGCGCCGCGGTTTGGAAGGTGGC
>JANMHY010000013.1:0-1558 GCA_031375525.1 Burkholderiales bacterium | reverse complement strand
CGAGAGTTTGCGCGCGCGGAACTTCAGCATCTCGACCAGGCCCGGCTCGTCGAGCGGCGGGTCGGTGTCGGGCGGGCAGACCAGACTCGTCACGCCGCCGGCCGCAGCGGCGGCCAGTTCGCTCTCCAGCATGCCCTCGTGTTCGTAGCCGGGTTCGCGCAACCGCGCGGCCAGATCGACGAGGCCCGGCGCGACGACAAGGCCCGTCGCATCGATCGTGCGCTCGGCTTCGAATTCGCGCGGCACATCGCCGAGGGCGACGATGCGGTCGCCGGCGATGGCGAGGTCACCGCTGCGGTCGAGCCCGCTCGCGGGGTCGATCAGGCGGCCGTTCTTGATGAGCAGCTTCATGCGCTGTTGCCTGCGATGGTGGACATCACCGCCATCCGCACCGCGATGCCGAACGTCACCTGCGGCAGGATCACACTCGCGCGGCCATCGGCCACCGTCGAGTCGATCTCGACGCCGCGGTTGATCGGCCCCGGGTGCATGACGATCGCATCGGGCTTGGCCAGCGCGAGTTTTTCGGCGGTGAGGCCGAAGCGTTTGAAGTACTCGCCGGCGCTCGGCAGCACGGCCCCATTCATTCGCTCGTTCTGCAGGCGCAGCATGATGATGACGTCGGCATCGCGGATGCCTTCAGCCATGTCGTGGCAGACGCGCACGCCCATGCCGGCGAGGTCGTTCGGCACGAGCGTCTTAGGGCCGACAGCGCGGATCTCGGGCACGCCGAGCGTCGTCAGCGCGTGGATGTCGGAGCGGGCGACGCGCGAGTTGACGATGTCGCCGACGATCGCCACCGTGAGCTGCGTGAAATCGCCCTTGAAGTGGCGGATCGTGTACATGTCCAAGAGGCCCTGCGTCGGGTGCGCATGGCGGCCGTCACCGGCGTTGACGACATGCACATGCGGCGCGCAATGCTGCGCGATCAGGTACGGCGCGCCGCTCTCGCTGTGGCGAACGACGAACATGTCGGCGTGCATCGCCGACAGGTTGGCAATCGTGTCGAGCAGGCTCTCGCCTTTGGCGGTGCTGCTGCGCGCGATGTCGAGGTTGATGACGTCCGCACTCAAACGCTTGGCGGCGATCTCGAAGGTCGTGCGCGTGCGCGTGCTGTTCTCGAAGAACAGGTTGAACACGCTCTTGCCGCGCAGCAGCGGCACCTTCTTCACGTCGCGGTCGTTGACCGAGAGAAACGTGCCTGCGGTGTCGAGGATTTGCGTCAGCACCACCTTCGGCAGGCCCTCGATCGACAGCAGATGGATCAGCTCGCCATGCTTGTTCAGTTGCGGGTTGCGCTTGGACAGCATCACTCCGCCTTGTTCTCGACAGCGAAAGCGAATCGGCCGCCCTCACCTCGTGCCAACGCCAGACGCTGCTGAGGCGCGATGGTCACACGCGCCGCGGTGAACGACGGCTGGATCGGCAGCTCGCGCCCGCCGCGATCGACCAGCACGGCGAGAGACACGCTGGCCGGGCGGCCGAAGTCGTAGAGCTCGTTCAACACCGCGCGGATCGTGCGGCCGGTGAACAGCACGTCGTCGATCAGCACGACATG